>CAYJRG010000024.1:0-2295 GCA_964372585.1 uncultured Candidatus Saccharibacteria bacterium | reverse complement strand
CCAACGCTCAAGGGTGCGCTTACCGTAGGGAAAGACCGCCGCTGTCCCGGTAACGCTCACTCGACCTTCCGCGATGGGATGGGAAGGACCCACCGCAGCCGTTCTTCTTTGATAGTTCCTGCCATATGGATGGACATCTCTCGATTCTACGGGAGTCCGCCATATGTGTGTGCACATTACCGTTACCGCTTGACAGGTAGATTTAAACATGCTACCATAGCCGACAGTTATCCCTTGGCGCGGTTCTGTGAACCGGCAAACGCCTTGGAAACACAACAGAAAATGTCCGTTCTCCTTCTCCGTATGAAAACAAAAATTCAGTTATTCCTCTTCGCCTTCTTGTTCGCGATCGCCAACCCGATCACCACGTTGGCGGCTCCGCACGCGATCACCGTTGACCGCGACTCGATCACGCAGTCGTTCTCAAATTTGTGGTCGACCCCGGCGTTCTCTCGGGTGGATTTTACCACCCCCGTCGCGAACAGCCGCGAACTGCTGTCGGTCACTGCGTGGGGGTCCAACTCGGTTGAGTTGATTTACAAAACAAACTCCACCCCGGCCGACTGGGGTTTCTGGCAAGCTAAGTTCGGCGACGCGGGCGTCACCATCTCCGTCGTGCCTGAGTTGCTCTCCCCGCCCCCACCGACGCTCCCGAACCCAACAGACACCCGCTACGAGCTCATTGACTACGCCACGAGCTCGGGCTCGGACGGCACAAACACATGCGTCTGGCTCAAGGGGAGCGACGGGAAGAAACACACCTACTTCCTCAAGGATTTCAAGTACGAACCGCCCAAGGGATGCGAGTTCTACCTGGTGAGCGACCAGGGGAAGTTCGTTTCTGTCGTTCACAACAAGGCGGCAGGGAGTTGGTCCATTACCATACCCGCGCGACCCTAGTCGAGTGGGTAAAAAAACCAATGCGCCGCCGGGCGAAAATCCGGCGGCGTTTTCATTTTCATTTTCATATTCACTTTCATACGGTGGAATACTCTAGCCCCCTCTCCCCCCGCCCCGACTGTCCCGACGTTGGGTCGGGATACCGACTTCGGGACGGTCGGAGGAAGCGACTGGTCTCCTCTATTGTGAGGGTGGTACACTCCCCTATATGCTGGGCTTCTGGGGAAAAATAAAAAAGCCGATCATGGCGCTCGCGCCGATGGCGGACGTTACCGATGCCGCTTTTCGGCGCCTCATTGCGAAATACTCAAAGACGGCAAGTTTACCCGACGGAGCGCAACACGAAGGCGGGCCGGATGTGATGTTTACCGAGTTTGTTTCCGCGGACGGTCTCTCACTCGCCGACGCGCGAGGCAAAGCGCGACTCATGAAAGACTTGCTGTTTTCAAACGCCGAGCGGCCGATTGTGGCGCAATTTTTCTCTTCAAAACCGGAGATGATTGAAGCCGCCGCGCGGCTCGCGCGGGAGCTCGGCTTTGATGGCGTGGACATTAACATGGGGTGCCCTGATCGCTCAATTGAACGGCAGGGCGCGGGCGCGGCGCTTATAAAAAATCCGGAGCTCGCGGCGGAACTCATCCGCGCCGCCAAGCGCGGCGCGGGAGGGCTTCCGGTATCGGTCAAAACCCGCGTCGGCTATAGCACGGTAGAGCTCGACACGTGGATTCCGGCGCTTCTTCAAACTGGGCTTGCGGCATTAACCATCCACGCCCGCACGCGCAAAGAACTGTCTCTCGTGCCAGCTCGATGGGAACATGTTCGGGAGACAGTCGCCTTGCGCGATAAACTCGGAGTAAGAACGTTGATCCTTGGGAATGGCGACCTAGCTGATCTTAAAGATGCGCGGCGCAAAGTACAAGAATCAGGCGCGGATGGCGCTATGCTCGGCCGCGCGATTTTCGGGAATCCGTTTCTTTTTTCCGCGGCCGGAAAAAAGAAACGCCCCGAGGAGCGAAGCGACGAGGGGCTACCGAAATCTGTCATTCCCGCGCAGGCGGGAATCCAGAATACAAGTCAAAAAGAAATGATTCGTCGGAAACTCTCCGTCGCCCTCGAACACACAATACTCTTCGACAAACTCTTGGGCAACGTCAAAAACTTCTCTGTGATGAAAAAGCATTACAAGGCCTACATCTCCGGCTGGGACGGCGCGCGCGAACTCCGCGCTCGGCTCATGGAAACGAAGGGCGCAGAAGAGGCGGAAGGGATTTTGTTAAAATATTCAAGTTGAAGCTTTCTGGTTTTCTGATACTATAATATCACTCGATATTCATTAAGGGCCCATATTATTTTTGTATTTCGCGGCATTCGCATTGCCGTGGCTCGAGTCCGATT
>CAYJRG010000023.1:3198-8539 GCA_964372585.1 uncultured Candidatus Saccharibacteria bacterium | reverse complement strand
AGGGCCGACAAAAGTTGGCATTGTGGTGACCGGAACCGTTGCGATTGGGGTTGATCAAGCGTTTGTTGACGACATACCAACAATGGCTCCAATGACGGAGAAACTTCGTGTGGGTGGGCAAATACGAATTACCGGAGGATTACCCGACGAGGGTAAGGTGCTCACCTCCGACGCGAACGGGTTGGCGAGATGGGAAAATTCAGGAGGCGGTTTCGGAAACGGTCGCATGGAGTTTTATCTTCCCGGTTTTTATTATTGGTATGTTCCAGCTAGCGTTACCTCGATTAAAGTTGAGGTGTGGGGAGGCGGCGGGGGTGGTGGAGCATTTGGCGCGGGTGGCGGCGGCGGTGGCGGCGGATATGCGCAGAAAATTATATCTACCTCTCCAGGAACTCGTTATGGCATTACCATCGGAGCCGGAGGATCGAGAGGTTCTCAGGGTGGCATCCCGGCGGATGGATTCGCAGGCGCAGACAGCAGGTTTGTTCTATCGTTGCAATCAATTAATTTAATTGCGGGAGGCGGCCGTGGAGGAGCAAAGGGACCTAACGGGCGCGCGGGGGGACGTGGAGGGGGCGCGGCCGGCGGATCGGTAAACATAGCCGGCACTAATGGAGAAAATGGCGTTTGGACTGGCAATAATGACCATCGAGCGGGAAACGGAGGTTATAATCCCAAAGGAGGATCGCCGGGGTATGGAGGATCTGCGTATCCGCCTTTTGGCGGAGACCCCAGCGTGTTTTATGTTTCTATTGCTGGTGTTACGCCTGGCGGCGGTGGAGGCGGCGGCGGCACAACTGGAGACCATGGAGGAAATGGCGGAGACGGAAAAGTTGTTGTTTCGTGGTGAATATTTTTCTGCTTCGCAAAAGTTTGCAGTATAAAAATCCCGCGCTTCGGAGCAGCGCGGGGTGATGAGTTGGGGGGGGCGATTCAGTTGCCCCAGCCGTCGAAGATTTTCTTTAAGACCGCCTCGAGGATGGCCTTTTCGATTTTTTCTCCGACAGCGGCCGCGGCCAGAATGTCAAAGGCCTCGTCCTCGGATGGTTCTCGGGTGATCCAGTTCCAGTGGAGGACGATTTCTTGGCCGTCTTTGTCGAACGCGATCGGCGGGGCCCCGATTTTTTTGGGGCGTCCTCCTTGTCGAGACGTCTGTGTACCCTCGGGGATCCATTCTGGCACAGTTACGACGACCTGCGTCGGTGTGTTGGTTGCTTGACGGATTCGCGGGGCTTGGGCTGTTTTTTCAGCGCCCTTCGAGGGTGTTGACGGCGAGGATGCCGGCACTTGCTCCGAGAGTACGGCATAGTCCGTCGTGTCCAAGAATTTCGGGGCAGTGGCATACTCCCTGGCGTGGTTGCCCTTGATGTGATTTGTGGCGTGGTGAGGGGTCGTTGGGCGGTCCCTGCGATTGTGCCTTTTTGCGCTCAACCACATTACGAGAACGAGGGCGAGAAGTGCGATGACGAGGACGGGAAGCGGGATTTTTTTCATACAGTGGTCTGGCAGTGGTCTGGGTTTAGGTTTTCAACGGTTGGGGGTGCGTTGCGCACGCATATGCGCATCGCGGAACCCCGCAAAGCTATATGGGATTGTATTTAATAAAAATGATTCTGTCAAGCTTGGCCCGGATAATTTCTTCGTCTCGATTGATGAATATGCTATACTCCAACTTATTATGGATTCCGCAAAGAAGCCGCAACAAGTTTCCATGAAGGTTATTATTGTCGCCGTTGTTGTTGCCGCGGTGATTGCAGGATTACTTGTTTCGCGCGGATTTCAAACTCTGAAACAGGGACAGCGGGTTCCTTCTCCCGCCGAGCTCCGGTTTTCAAACTCGCTTTCCTTGGAGCAGAAAAAAACCGCGCTTTTGGAGCGGCTTTCGCGCTTGGATGTTCCGCTTTCGCCCGAAGAAAAGGAAACAATAGTAGGTGAGTTTGGGGGTGAAAAGGCAAATGCTTACCGCTTTACGTCCAGGGAGGTAAATATGATTATCGGAGCGCTGAAAATCAGCGCGAATCGCGGGCAACCATAAAACGGGCGACTATACTATAAAAAACACGGCAAAATGATTATGAAAAAACCCATCACTTACCCCCTTATTTTCTTTTTGATTGCTCTATTTGCCGTAGTATTGACGGGAGCGAAAAAGACTTATTCCCAGCAACCAATTGTTTGGGATTTCACCGTGGGAAGAGAAGCAGAGACATGCAATACAAATCCAGGCGCGGTTACTCTTTCATGGAATAATTATCAAGAATTTTGCCGCAGCGAACGAGATCCGGAGACTGGTAGGACGGTAACAACTTGCTTTGCCAACGTTTATGACATATATATCAGTACAGGAAATAATCCCGAAACTCTTATTCAATCAGCTACCCCAATTTTAGTAAATGGGAAAAGACAAATGTATCTGCAAGGATTAGCCCCGGGCGCTTCCTATGTGTTTAGAGTAAAAGCATATAAGCAAGGTAATCTTGTAGACACATTTGGTCCAGTTTCTCAATTTGCTTCTAAACGAAGTCCTGCATGCAGTTTCAGCGTATCTTGCGCCGCCAACCCTAATCCTGTCCGACTGGGCGTAAATACAACCTTAACTGCCACTGCAATTGGAGGCAACAGTCCCGCATTCAATTGGCAACAGTGCAATTTTGATTCTGGCAGTTGCGGCAACAGTCTTGGGACAGCGCGTCAGTTGACACAAAGTTTTGGTGTTACGGGGTATAAACCATTTAAAGTGACCGCTGTGTCTGGCCCATCTTCTGCTATTGCCTATTGTCCAGTCATAGTGGCAGATACGCCTATAGTAACATTCAATAATTTAAGAGCGGCTGACGTTCCTTGTGGGGTAAATGAAGTCAGAATAGGAGGGAAAGTGGCGCTTTCCTGGACCACCGCCATCAATTTTTCAGTTTATACTCCAAATTATAAAATTTATCGCAATAATGCGCTTGTGGCGACAGTTTCATCGGGTTTTCTGTTCCCTCCCAGCACAACTGCCGGCATATTATATGATTATCCGTCTTTCATAGACAGTGTCCCATCTCTGAACACGATATATGATTATCATATAGTAGGTTCTAATTCCGTGGGAGATTCCACTCCGCCTTATCAACATGTTCAATTTTCTCCAAGGACATCATGTCAGTCTCTCCCAACCGTTTCGTGCACTGTTGACGGAGCGCCGCGCACTATTTTCCCATATTATTCTGACAATTATCCGCCGACGGCAGATCCGCTTCCGCCCGCAAGTGAGATCGCGACTTGGAGGGCGACGGTTCAAGGCGTTGGGCCGTTCACCTATTCATGGACGGGCACCGATGAGCTTGAGGATGGTCGCGCCCAGCCGAATTCGGCGTCAAATCCCATTGCCGCTTCCTACAGCGAGCTTGGAGAAAAACAGGCTTCAGTTTCCGTTGGTTGGTCGGGCGGAACTCTTCCGCCGCAGGTGTGCACCCAGTCTGTTGTTGTGGAGGCAGAACCCTCCTCTAACTTTACCGCGGAGGTGGGTACCTGCGCAGATGGAACGGCTGACGAAGTAACTATCGAGTGGACCGAGCCGGTAAGCGATGCGGTCATGGCATATGAGATTTACCGAGATGGTAACCCCGACCCGATTGAGACGAGTTTCGACGTTGCGGGGCGCCAGAATGCGCGCTCATCTACGGACAGCGGCCTTACCCCAGGATCCTCTTACTCATATTTTATGAAAACCGTTTATATTGGCGGGAGTTCTGATTCCGCGACAATTTCTGTCGGGCCGATTGATGACTGCGCGGGAGATTTTGACTACCATATTGAAAAACCCGCGGATCAGAGGATAACGGAAGGCGAGCAAGCTCCCTCGATTTCCGTGAGCGTGAAAAAAGATTCCGGAACGGCGGAGGAGGTTAGTTTGAGTTCTAATCTCGACGGAAGTTTCTCTCAAGATTCCTGCGATCCCGATTGCTCTGCCATGCTGGACATTGACACTACAGCATTAACAGTTGGAGAATATACCGTCACGATAACCGGCGACACTGCTGGCGGCATTCAGAGGATAACAAACTTTAAAATAACTGTATCGTCTCTGCCGGAGCTTACGGTTTCGTGCTCGGGGTCCGGGGCGCGGGTGAATGAGGCGGTGACGTGGACAGCCATCGCGCTTAGGGGCTCTAATCCCGTATCAGGAGATTCTTACGAGTGGGTTTTTAATCCGAAGCCGAATCAAATTTTGACGGACAGCCCGGCGGTTCTGTCGAGGCGAAGAGTGAAATATGCCTCGGTTGGCATAAAGAACACCCAAGTTACCGTGACGCAGAACGGAGGTATGGCTGTCGGCGCGTGTTCCGTTGAGGTTCGCGCACCCGGAAATATTATCGAAGTGAACCCGGGGGGATTTTAGGTCATTTCACCCAGTACCACGCGGGTGCGCACCCGCGTGGTACTGGGTTTACAATTTATCCACAGGGGGGCTTGCAATTTTTTAGGAAGTCTGGTAGGGTGTCGTTACAACGCAGTTAACCGCAACTTGAAAGGATCCATATGACTGATAGTACTGATAGTGAAATGTTGTTGCCGCGGTTGATGGATGCACCGGCGCCGCCTGCTCGGGAGGTTGATTTTCCCTCTACGCCGGCAAAGGCGGGGTTGGCTTCGCTAACCGCGTCGGTGATTAACGAGTCGAGGCGAGAGGGCCGGATCGATTCTCTCCCTTGGTTCTTGATTGCCGTCGCCATTGCCGTCGCCGCCCTCGGTGTCGTCCTCTATTTCCTCCTCGCATGAACTGCGAACGAGGAACTTCAACGCCCTTTGCGACTCGTTCGCGAAGGGCACTTTTTTTATCTACTGACCCTGAATTACAAAACCAAGGGATTGTCATCGCGAGCGACGCCTTGGGAGCGTGGCGATCCAGAGTTACTAGATTGCTTCGGCGCGCGGGCGCCTCGCAATGACTAGGAAGGGATGAGGGATGAGGTTCATAATTCAAGGTATAATTACGATGCCAAACCTTCCCAAAAGCTCCTCGGCAGTGATATACTGGAAAAAGTTTTTACGGGGAAGATTGGATGAATGTTGAAATTTCTACATGAAGTGATACCATTAAACACATGGATACAATACTCATTACATTGCCTAAAAAAGAAAAAGATCGCTTGTCCCAACTTGCGGTGCATTACGGCTTTTCGGTGCAAGAGTTGTCGAGCCGTTTGCTTCGGGAGATTTCTGATGCACTTCCGGAAGAGTCCTTGGATCAATATAGGAATCCACGGAAACTTCACGCGTCGGTGCGGCGGGCCGTGGATGATTGGAGGTCGGGACGGGTGAATAACGAGCTCCATGAATCTGCGCTACACAGACG
>CAYJRG010000023.1:0-3188 GCA_964372585.1 uncultured Candidatus Saccharibacteria bacterium | reverse complement strand
CGATCTTTTAAGAAACTTCCCGCGGACATAGCTCGGCTCTATTACCGGCAAGAGGCATTCTTTCGCGAGAACTGGCGAGATCCACGTTTGCACACTAAGAAACTTACCGGAAATCCAATACTATTTTCTTTCAGGATCACGCGTGGATATCGAGCGCTTTTCTTTTTCGCTGACGATGCGACTACAATCCTTGCGACCATCGGGAATCGGAAGGATGTATACCGGCGGAAGAGATTGTGATTTTTTATTTTAGTTCGGTTTCATCAAATGATATGACTGCAAAAAAAGATGTCGGTGGGTTTATGGATACGATAATCAGCTTGTGTAAGCGGCGGGGTTTTGTTTTCCCCGGGTCGGAAATGTACGGCGGACTGGCGAACTCGTGGGATAATGTCCCCTTGGACGTCGAGCTTAAAAACAACAACAAGAAGATGTGGTGGAACCGGATTGTGCGAGGGCGCGACGACGTGGTGGGCATTGACGCCGCGCTCATTATGAATCCGAAAGTCTGGGAAGCGAGCGGGCACCTCGCCAATTTTTCCGATCCGCTCGTGGAGTGCAAAAAGTGCCATGCGCGGTTTCGGGCGGATCAGCTCGATATGTTTACGGAAATAAAAGAGGAAAAAACCGAAAAATCAAAGGGTCCGACTATAAGTAAAACTAGTTCTCGGGCACGTCCAGCTTGTCCAGAGTGCGGCGGCAAAGAGTTTTCAGAAGCCAAGCAGTTTAATCTCATGCTCAAAACGTTTCTTGGGCCTGCTGAAGAAAAAGCCAATGCGGTTTATTTTCGGCCAGAAACGGCGCAGGCTAGTTTCGTGGATCTCAAACAAGTACTTGATACGACGCGGCGACAGGTGCCCTTCGGCATCGCGCAGGTGGGCAAGGCGTTTCGGAACGAGATCACGCCCGGGAATTTTATTTTCCGCACGCGGGAGTTCGAGCAGATGGAGATCGAGTATTTCGTCAGCCCCCCAAAGGGGGGCTCGCGGACCGACGCGGATATGACGCGGAATAACGCAGAACAAGAAGAGTGGGAACGGTGGTTTGAACACTGGCGGAAAGAGATGTGGGCGTGGATGACGGACGACCTCGGCCTCGATAAAAATCACGTTCACGAGCTTGAGATTCCCGAGGGCGAGCGGGCGCATTATTCGAAGCGGACGGTGGACTTTGAATACGATTATCCTTTTGGGCGGAAGGAACTGTATGGGCTTGCGTATCGCGGCGACTTCGACCTCAAAAATCATTTTCCCGACGCGCCGCCGTACCGAGACGCGAAAACGGGCGAAACGTTTTGGCCGCACGTGATCGAGCCGACGTGGGGCGTTGATCGCTCGGTGCTTGCCGTGCTTCTTGATTCGTATTCCGAGGAAGCAGGTCGCGTGGTTTTGAAACTCAACCCCATTCTCGCACCGTATCAGGCCGCCGTGTTTCCGCTTTTGGCGAATAAGCCGGAACTTATAAAGCTCGCGCGGGAAGTTTACGACGACCTGCGGAAAAAGTTTTCCGTCGCGTGGGATGACCGAGGCAACATCGGCAAGCGGTATTATTCACAGGACGAGATTGGGACACCCTACTGCATCACAGTTGATTTCGACAGTTTAGAAAAAGGAGACGCGACGGTTCGAGATCGAGATAGCGCAAAGCAGGAGCGGATTTCTATAAAAGGGTTGAGCGAATATCTCTATAATAAAATTTTCGAATAAAATTTTGTAGATTCGTAGCAATTCGCAATTAATTATTCGCATTTTCGTATCTATGAAATTTATAGTTAAAGGCGGCAAGCCGCTTCGCGGTGAAGTGGTTTTGGCGGGGGCGAAGATGTCGGCTCCGAAGCTGATGATCGCGTCGCTTCTTACCGACGAGCCGTGCACGCTTACGAATTTTCCAAACATTGGCGATACGTCCATAACCGCCGAGCTTTTGAGAAATATCGGGAGCGAAGTTGATATTGCGGGTTCAACGGCAAAAATCCATACGCCGAAAATAAAACAGAGCAGGGTGCAGAGTCTTACTCGTCGGAATCGCATTCCGATTCTCGCGCTCGGGCCCTTGCTTTCCCGCGCAGGCGAGGCCGAAGTGCCTGTTTTGGGCGGAGACAAGATTGGCGCCCGGCCGGTGGATTTTCACATCGCCGCGCTCGAAGCGCTTGGTGCGACTGTCAAAATTACTCCGACAAGTTTTGTTGCTATTGCGAAGAACGGTTTGCATGGGGGCATGATCGAGCTCCCGTTTCCTTCGGTTGGCGCCACAGAAAATACCATACTCGCCGCCGTGCTTGCAAAAGGCAGGACGATTATCAAAAACGCTGCCCTCGAGCCCGAGATCATGAGTATGGTGAAGATGCTCCAGAATATGGGCGCGATCATCGAGCTCGGCGCGGAGCGGGACATGTACATCGAGGGAGTGGAGCGATTGCGAGGCGTGACTCATGAGGTGCCGCCGGATCGAAATGAGGCGGTGTCGCTCGCCTGTCTTGCCATTGCGACGCACGGCGATGTATTTCTTGCGGGCGCGGTTCATGACCACTTAATCACGTTTTTGAATGTTGTTCGAAAAGTTGGCGCGGAATATGAGGTGAAGCCGGGCGGGATCAGGTTTTGGCGACCCGCCGTCGCTAAAGCTTTGGCGGGCAAGCCCGCTTCACTTAAATCTGTATACGTCGAAACTGCTCCGCATCCGGGATTTATGACGGACTGGCAACAGCCGCTTGCGGTGCTCCTCACGCAGGCAAAGGGCGACTCGGTGATTCACGAGACGATTTATGAAGACCGCTTCGGGTATGTGGCGGATTTGAATTCGATCGGCGCGAAGATTGAAGTTTCAAAAGACTGCCCCGACGGCCGGTGGTGCAGATTTGCCGCGAAGGGGGTGCCGCATGTGGCGGAGATTCACGGTCCGACGGAGCTTAAGGGCGGCGGCACATTTTTCGTCCGCGATCTCCGCGCCGGCATGGTGGACATCATCGCCGCGCTTGTCGCGACGGGCGAGTCGGTGATCGAAGGCATCGAAGAAATCGACCGCGGGTATGAAAACATTGACGGGCGTCTGCGAGAGCTCGGGGCGGAGATAGTGAGAAAGGATTGAGATTATACTCTTGGTATTCTTGGAATGTATTCTTGGAATACGCAATACTCTAGTGTTCGACGATCGAGGTTATGACCCACTTTTTCTGTGTTTATTTCGAG
>CAYJRG010000022.1:0-8584 GCA_964372585.1 uncultured Candidatus Saccharibacteria bacterium | reverse complement strand
TGGTGCTTGTGAGGGCTTTGGCTCTCCCGCGGTTCAATAAAGGGACGACCTTTAAACCGCAGACAGGCGCCACAGAAATCATTGCGTTTCCAAGTCCCCTTCGTGGAGGACTTTTTTAATTTTTCCATCTTGGTCTTTCCATTGCTTCCAGTGTGGGTAAATTGACCAGAAAAACTTTTTGCCACCGTCAATATCTTTCACGACAACTTTTATTCGTACATCGCCGAGTATCGCCACAAACCCAAAGTAGGAAACACGGATCATGCGCGATTCCCAACGCGAGTTAATTTTCTGGCGCTCTAGGCGATTCATCTCTCTGAACTCCTGCAATGTATGTGACTCTTTGAGTACTTGAGGAGCAAGGTGTAAAAGTTTGAGGCGGAAAAACTGATCTTCGATGAGTCTGGTTCGGTTCCAATCCTTAAACTTAATATGATCTAATCCTTTCGCGTTGAAGGCGACAGCCTCTTTCAGATAAGGGCAATAAATCTCCCCTACTGCCTTGTAGAAAGTTTCGGCATCTGCTTTTACCCGAGCAAATTTTTCCGCGTCTATTTCCATTAAAATTTTAATTTCTGTTCTTTCGCAAACTTCGTAAATCCTTCCGCGATTTCGTCTAAATCGTGGTCAAGTACTTCATGACCTTTCGCGTCATGGATTTTTGCACCTTGAGAATCTTTTTTGTATACTTTGTCACCGGAATTGTCTTTGCCTGCCTTTTTGGATACCGCCATAAAGATTGGGTAATCTTTGGCGGGTTCTTCTTTTTCATCCCATTTTTGCAAAAACAAAACGCTTGTCTTTGTGCCAGTATGCGGCTTGAAAGTATTCCCATGAAGTCCGACAACCGCGAGAATCCGCGCTTTATCCAAAAGATAATCGCGGACATATTCCATATTTGTATTATTAAGCACGCCTTGCGGGAGCACGATTGCCATCCGTCCGCCGGGTCGGAGCATGTCGAGCGTCCGCTCGATAAAAAGAATATGCCGCTCGATTTTATTTATAAGTCTGCCCTTTTTCTTGCCGAAAAAATACTGCCGCAAAAGACCATGATCTTTTATTTCCCCTGCAAACGGAGGATTGGTGAGAAGCACGTCAAAATTCATGTAATGAAACGTTTTTTTGTTCTCGACATTGTCGGCAACGCTGTCGAGGTACAAAAGCCGTGTTTGGAGTTTTGAACGAGCGTCGAGTAGCTGGGCATCTTCGCCTTGCCATTCACGCGGGTCAAGGGAATTCAACTTGAACATATGTGAGCGACCGTCTCCGGCGATAAGCATGAGCGCCCGCGATACCTTCGAAATTTCCTCCGCAAAATCAATGCCCCAAATATGCTCTTTAGCGTATTCGCGCATCCGCTCCTCCGAGCCGCCGAGGTGCTTATCTTTCATCCAATACATGGCGCCAATAAGGAATCCGCCGGATCCCGAGGCGGGGTCTATCACATACTCGTCCGCTTTTGGATTAAGCATCTTGACCGCCATATTGATAACATGCCGAGGCGTGAAGTACTGGCCTTTTTTGCCTTTTGCCACTTCGGGAATAAGGTATTCGAATGCTTCGTCAACAATAGAGAGGTCTGAGCCAAAAAGCCGTGTACGCTCAAGCTCGCCAACTATAATTGAAAGATGTTCGACTGAAAGATTGATATTTTCTTGATCGTAAAATGTGCCTGGCCATTTTTTAATCGCTTTTTTGAAAAGATCGTTTATAACCGTATATGTTTTTGCCGGATCGCGATATTTTCTGAAATAAACTTCGTTATCCGCTCGGCTTAGCTTTGCCTCCTGTTCGTCGTAAAGCTTTGCGTATATGAGTTTAAATACTTCGGTGAATACGTCCACGCCTGCGTTTGCAAGCACCAACTCCTCCATCGACTCGATAACATCCTTCAAGCTCACTTTTGTAGTCGTGTATTCGAAATATGTCTTTTTCGCTTCGAGAAGATCGTCAACTGTCTTATCTGCCGAGGGCAAGTCGGGAAGCGTGTCGTTAAACTCGCGTGGATACGGGCGGTAGAGAATTATTCGTTTAATGCCATTGGACCAAACGCCAATTTCCGCGCCCTCGGCGCTAATATAACTTTTGAGTTGCTCAATGCCCCTGCTCTCCGTTGGCGCTTTTACTTCAACTAGAATATACGGCGTGATTTTATCGGGTTTATACACGACAACATCGACTGCTTTATTATGGATTTCTCTGCCGAAGTGAATACTCTTTTCCGTATCCATTTGATCAAATGGATATTTATAGTGAGTATTGAGCTTGTGAAGCCAAAGCTGACGGACGATTTCTTCCGGCCTTCCAGTTTCTTTTTTCTCGTCGTACACAAAGCGGTCTGTTTTTGTTTTTAGGTCTTTGATGTAGTATCGCCCCTTCTCACTTTCGGTTATTTCCAAAACTTCTTCAATAACGATGCCCTCAAACTCCTTGAGTCCATAGGCAAGCTTGGCATCTTTAAAAATCTTTCCGATTATTTCTTTTGTCCGATTTGGTTTTTTCGTGGGCATATATTTATTTTACTGATTTCCAATTACTATTTTTTAAAACGGAAATGACCTTGCCTTTTAGTTCTACGTCGTCGGTAAACGGAATAACATTATATTTCGGATTTTCCGGTTTTAAATATACATACGGTGGCTTGTCTTCAGAAATAAAACGTTTGACGGTTGCTTCTCCGTTTTTGTGCGCGAGAACTACTTCGCCAGAAATAAATTCTGCTTTGCTCTGTACTAAGACAACATCCCCGTCGTCTATACCTGCATTAATCATTGAATCGCCGGAGATGCGGAGCATGAAAACGTCGGATTGTAATTTTGCCATGCCGCCGGGCATCTCTTGCCATGCCCCGCTAATTTCCAGTGCTTCAATAGGCGAACCTGCGGCGGCGACACCAAGGAAGGGCACTAACGGCGGTTTTCCCAAAGCTTCATATCCAATTGGTAAGATTGCAATGTTGCGAGCGCTTCCCTCATTTCTTTTAATAACGCCTTTTTGACGAAGCTTCTGGAGGAGATCGAGGATTGATTGGTTCGAGGATACACCAAGCCTCTCCCGCATCTCGCCTATTGTCGGAGGGTAGCCACTCTCCTTAATGTACTCATGAATTATAATTAGAAGCTCCTTTTGCCTTGCGGTTATTGACTCCTTCATACTCTCTATTGTACCCGACTATATATTCTAGGCAAGAGTAAAGCTGTGGATAACCCATGCATCCCAAAAGCTCTTGCTTGTTTATTTCCACTTCAAAAATTTGAGCATCTTCTCGAGCGGCCATGCGTTTATTATATCCTTTCGTTCCGCCCACGCCGTCGCTCCGCCGATTGTCGGCGCTCCTTAAAAACCCTCGGTTTTTAATATTTTCCGACACGGGGAAAACCTACGCTTTTCCCCGACCCCCTTTTGGCGGCTAGGCGACTTTGCAATTCAAGATTTTTTCAAAAACCCCAGCATCTCCTCAAATGACCAGGCATTTATTATATCACCTCGCGTCGCCCAGCCGCGGCGGGCTTGCGCGATACCGTGCTCGAGATACGCGAAGTGGGAAGGTGCGTGGGCATCGGAATCAATCGCCAATTTTACCCCCGCGGCGACGCACATCCGGACGTGCTCGTCCTTAAGATCAAGCCTGTCGGGATAGCCGTCTATCTCCATCACGGTGCCCGTGCGTTTTGCGGTTTTTATAAGCTCCTCCATGTCCACCGCGTAGGGCTCACGTTTGTTGATCACCCGCCCCGTGGGGTGAAACAAAATATCCACATGCGGATTTTCCATCGCGCGCGTGATGCGCCGTGTCTGCTCCTCCCGCGAGAGATTAAAGTGCGAATGAACCGAGGCGCCCACGAGGTCGAGCTTTTTTAAAATCTCATCGGGCAAATCCATGGCTCCGTCTTTCAAAATGTCGCACTCGGTGCCTTTGAGCACCTTCAGTTTTAAGTTTTCAGTTTTAAGTTTTAAGTTGACCCTGTCAATTTCCGCCATCTGCTTCACAATCTTTTTTTCGTCGAGTCCGCCCGTCATCGCAAGACGCTTGGTGTGGTCGGTGATGACGATATACTCGAGTCCGCGCGCCGCGGCGGCGCGCGCCATCTGCTCAATGGACGCGCTCCCGTCCGTCCAGTCGGTCTGCACTTGTAGGTCGCCGCGCACGTCGCCATATCCAACAAGTTTGGGAAGTTTATGCTCCGCGGCCGCCGCTATCTCCCCGGTATTTTCCCGCAGTTCCGGTTCGATATAGTCCACGCCAAGCGCCGCGTAAATTTCTTCCTCCGTTTTTCCGGCAATTATTTTTTCTTTTTGATTTTTGATATTTGATTTTTGATATTTATACAGCCCATACTCGTTCAACTTGTACCCCTTCTCAATCGCCCTGCGGCGGAGGGCCACGTTGTGATCTTTCGAACCGGTAAAATAATTGAGCGCGGCGCCGTACGACTCGGCGGGAACGACGCGCAGGTCAAGATCAATGCCCGAGGCGATTTTGACAGACGACTTCGTCGCCCCGTGGGCGTACACGCGCACGACCCCAGACATCGAAACGAAATAATCCATAATCGGCGCGGGTCGGTCGGAGACGACGAGAAAATCGGCGTCGCCGATCGTTTCTTTTCGCCGCCGCGCGGAACCGGCGATGATAATTTTTTTCACCCCGGGCGCGGCCTTGAGCCGCGCCTCAATGCTCCGCAGTTCCGGCATTACGGAACCAAACACAAACCTCCCGCCAGACTTTTTTACGAACCCGATCCCCTTCAGCATATTTTCCTCGCTTTTTTTGCCGAACCCCTCAAGCCGGCCGATTTTCCCCGCCCGCGCCGCCTTTTCCAAATCGGCAATACCGCGCACGCCCAGCTTCTCGTAGAGTTTCTTGATGGACTTCGGCCCGAGCCCTTCGATGCCCGCGAACTCGGCGAGGTTTACCGGCGTTTTCTTTTTGAGCTCCTCGTGATACTTTACTCGGCCCGTCGTGATCAGCTCCTCGATTTTTTCCGCGATGGACGCCCCTACGCCGGGAATCTGCTCGAGCGCCTTTGTCCCTCCTTTTTCGTAGAGCTCGCCGATGTTTTCGGCAAGTTCCGAAACTCCGGCGGCTGCTTTTTCATACGCCCGCGACTTAAACGAAACCTCCTCCATTGCGAGATACTGGCTTATCTCACGGAGCATCTCCGCAATGCGCTGGTTGGATGTGAACACGTGAGAAAATTTGATTCAAAAATTTCTAAACCCTAATGACTAGTGGCTAAACCCCAACACTAGTGTGATTTCTCAATCTTCACCGAGACCTCCTGCGTCCCTTTTTTCGGAAACACAATCTCCGGCGCCGCAATAAGCGTTACCGCCGCAATAAGTGAGAGCGCCGCCACAGAGATAAACACGACGGAAAAACCAAAGCGGGACGCGATGATTCCTCCAAGAAGCCCGCTCACGCCCGCCGCGACGCTCAAGGCAGTATTCTCAATCGCCCACTCAAAGGAAACCCTATCGCCGTCCAGATGCCGCGAAAACATTCCCGACCACGCCGTAACATAGAGCGCGAAACCGATCGCATGAAGCGCCTGTGCGAGATACAATTGCCAAACCTCACGCACAAAAACAAACCAGACGGCTGTTGCGGCGGCGATACAGAGCCCCGCGATCAACGCGTAAAAATCGTCACGCTCGCCACGTATTTTGTCGAGCACCCGCGCGATCGGAATGAGCAAAACGGAGCGAAGAATCCAGTAAATCGCCACGGCAACGCCAACCGTCACAAGCGTCGCTCCCCTCACTTGATTAATCACAAAAATCGAAAATATCGGCTCGGCGAGCCCCCACCCCGCAACGAGCAAAAGGTCGGAGAGCACAAAAAATTTTATGATCCGGCTTATTTTTACCTTGATGTGTATGCGTATGTTCATGATCGAGCTGTTGCTATCTCATTTTTCTTTCCAGTCGCTTATAAATCTGATCGCGCTTGTCCACGGCAAGGAGTCGAACAACCCGAGGGGCGTTGAATTCAAAACCTACTCGATAGTCGCGCGTGATGCGGAAAGAAAATATTCCCCGGAGTGGCGGGCCGAGCGGTTTTGTATGTAGATGAGGATCAAAAGCGTTGTCGCGAAGTATTTCTATGAGTTCGAAGTTTATCCTGAACTTTCCCGGGAAGCGCGTAAGCATCCTTTCGGAAATCCGAATCGTAGAATATCTCATTTCGAGGAACGGACATGTTTCAAAAACCCATCCTTGTCGGTAAAGCGATACGCGGGCTCTTGTTTATTTGACCGCTCCAATATTTTTTTCACAAAGGATGGGCGATATTCTCCTTCTGGGTCTTGGGTTGCCGCAAAAAGAACTTTTTCAACGCGGCGCATGTCATGCCGAAGAACTTCAACCTCTTTATTGAGTTTTTTGATCAATGTCTCAGTGGTCATTGTATAGAATTTACTACGCCTCTCGAAACTACGCAACTTCCGCGTTATAACACCCGCCCGAACGTATGTTCGGTACGGGCGGGTTGCTCGTCCGCCTTCGCGGAACGCTACGGCCTGCTTCGCTCGCCTCGCTGGAGCTTTGGCGAAGCGGACCAGAGCTACAACAAGGCGAGCGAGACTTCGGATGCTTTTGTTTTTAAGCCACTTCGTTATTGTAGCAACTTTTGCACCCCGACGCCGCAGGGTCGGAATTCTGGCAGGTTTTGGTTTCGGAAACATTCATCGGGGTCGCATAAATTTTTGAAGAAACTCTCCCGGCGTAAGAATTTCAAATGGCAGCCGCATACGCAGAAGCGTAGGATTGTTGAGAAAGTGTTTTTTGTCGAGCGTGAGGAAATGGGTCGCGCGGGCATTTGCCGCGCCGGCGAGTAGAGGCGCGTCTTTTGGCGGAACCGCGTTGATCCACCGCGCAACCTCTACGGCAGAGGGAGTTCTGGTAAGAGCAACCGGAAACTCTTGGAGATATGCTCTGAATCTTGGAGTGTATGAAGGGTATTTGACCGACAAGGATATTTCTACTTCCGCAATCACATACGAAGTAATAAAAAGCAGGAGGTTGTTGTGCGAAGCTTCGCGCAACACGCGGCATGAGCCCCCTTTCAGCGAGAGAACTGCCGCATAAAGGACGCTTGAGTCGAGAAAAACCCTATTTCTTTTTCCTGACATGCTCCAAAGTCGGGTAAGATTCGCGGAAAAGCCCGCCTCGCACCTTACGCACAATCGGCTCGATGTCTTTCCATATTTTCTCATCTTGCTCCGAGAGTTTTTCAGCTTCTCCTCGTGGAGAAGTATATCGAGGGATCCCGATTCTGGTTTTAATTTCTCTAATCTCGTCGAGTATCTTCTTCTGTGTTTTTACTATTTCCTGTGTTGTTGCCGTAGTCATGCTTGCAGTATAACAAAACAGCACCGCTATGCAACTTCTGCTTGATAGCATTGCTCGCAGTACACAATCTCCGGCCGGCTCGCCTCGCTGGAGCTTTGGCGAAGCGGGTCGGGGGCATAGGAAGTTTCAAACTCGTTGGGGCAGGGGGCGGAGGCGTGGAAATGGGCGGCGGTGTTTTGGTACATGGGCCATGGACCACAATCTCCCGACGCCTGGCCCGTGATTCGTGATGTCTGACCTATGCCTGACGCCTGACCCATGACGCTTGCCTGCCCGCCCGCCGACCGAAGCGTCGGGGTTCTGACAGGTTTTGGCCTGCCCTGAGTTTATCGAATGGGTTTCGGAGTTCATCTGATGGTTAGAACTATCGCAACAATTTCCAACGCCCCATTTTCAACCGATTATCAATTTGATTCGGTTTGAGCGGATGAATGGTGATAAGCAACACAGCATGCTGATCTTCGCGATAAGTAACCGCAACATCGCGCTGTTTCCCAAGTAATTCTAAGCGCGAAACGGCGATGGCATGTCCGGTTTCCGTGTCAAAAAATCTTTTTGTAGATTGATCATACACCATCCGCGGCACATCTTCCGGAATGCCACGCATCCGTAATCGAACAATGAGGTGTTTACTATAACGAACTTTCATTATTACTAAACATGCGCGACTGCCTTTCGTCGCGATGCCTGAAACATGGGACGAAGCACCTTTGATGCGTTCAAAATCTCAATGCCGATGAGCGAGCCGCGCTTGTCAAATTCCGCACTTATTCCGGGAGCGATTTCCCGCACATCTTCTTCTTGTCCTTTACTCAAATACAAAGACAAGGCATCCGCTTCCGCGTCATAGTGAACAAACGGTTTATTGTTTTTCATGCATCTGAGTATAGCAGATATATTGATTAGGGCAATTTCAAAACGATTATCCCTCAACCGCCACGATATCCACCTCGTCGCCGTTCATCACGGCCTTGAGCCGGCTCCCTTTGGGAATTTTTTTCTCCAAAATTTTTTTGGAGAGCGCGGAGCGAAGCTTCTCGTCAATCACCCGCCGCAAGGGCCGCGCCCCAAAGGCGGGGTCGTATCCGGCCCGCGCGAAGTTTTTGATGAGCGCTTCGTCGAACGCGAGCGATATCCCCTGCTCGGCAAGAACGCTCGCAACTTCTTCAAGATTCAACTTCACCACTTTTTCGAGATCGTCGGGCAGGAGGTTTTTGAACACGACGAT
>CAYJRG010000021.1:0-8871 GCA_964372585.1 uncultured Candidatus Saccharibacteria bacterium | reverse complement strand
TCACCTTGAGCCTTCGGCGCGATTTTTTTCGCAACGCCGAAGGCTCATTTTCTTTTTATAAACCTTATGATATGCTTTTTTTATCTTGCTAATGCAGGCGCGGTCACGGCTTCGCCTCGCGAGATATCTCGCCTTGAGATATCGCCAGAATGCCGCCGGTTTAAGGATCGCGGTAGCGCGCGATGAAGGATGGAGATGGACTTCTTGCTCGTTTCTGGTGGAGATGGGTTTTGATTTGCCTCAAGCCCTGCTCCCGAATCAAATTCAGGAGGGAAAGGATATAAGCTCCTTTTGAGCGGTAAACCTCGACCTCCGGTGACGCGGATGGAATCGGGCAACAAGTGGATTCGGACGGCTGCCGTGTCTGCGTCGGCTTCTTCGATTCCGACGGTCTCGACGTCCACAGCTGCTGGGACGACCGCCGCGGCGACTACATCGGTGTGTCCGCCGCTCGGAAGTCACCCCTCTGTCTGGGAAGGAATGCCCCGACTTTATGTCGGGGCATTTTCTTACTTCTCCTTTGTCGACTTTATCCAGCCACCCAGCATTCTTCCAACTTCGTCGATCGATTCTTGAAGCGTTGCGTACTTCTTATTGTCGATCGTTTTCACCTCCTTCATCAGCCGAAGGAACACGCGGAGGAAATTCAACTTCAAGCTGGCCTTCTCAAGCATCGGCATTTTCTCCATCTTGTAGGTTTGGCTCGCGAGCAAAATGTTTTCGAGGATGTCGAGAATGATGCCGTCGCAACGCTGCCAAATGGTGTGCCTGTCTTGCTTCGGAATGCTGTCCCGATAGCCGTAGAAGGTCTTGTAAAGTTCGTAGGTTTTTTTGAAGATTGGAATGTCGAAATCGTCCATGGTTTAATTTTTTTATGAAGTTTTATAAGAATTTGTTCGACCAAATTATTTCGCCGGAAAATCTCTTTTCAGCTTGGGATGCTTTTAAGAGCGATAAACGAAAGAAGGCCGACGTGATCGAGTTCGAGTGGCATCTTGAAAAAAACATATTCAAGCTTCACCGCGAACTGAAAAATAAAACCTACAAGCACGGCCGATACTCCGGCTTTTATATTCACGACCCGAAGCAAAGGCATATCCACAAAGCCGATGTCCGCGACCGCGTTCTCCACCACGCGGTTTTTTCCGTAATCAATCCTCTTTTTGAAAAAACTTTTATATCCAATTCCTTTTCGTGCCGGATCGGATACGGAACCCACAAGGGAGTTACCGCGCTGGCGAAAATGGCGAGGAAAATTCAAAAGAACGGCACGAGCGGATGCTTCGTTTTGAAATGCGACGTTCAAAAGTTTTTCGACAGCGTAGATCATGCGATTTTGCTTTCCATTCTGAAGAAGCGGATAAACGACGGCGACGCGATGTGGTTATTGAAGGAAATCATCGAAAGTTTTTCATCGGTTTTCTCGACGCCGTTCGAGAATAAAGGCGTACCGATCGGCAACCTCACGTCGCAACTCTTCGCAAATATTTATATGAATGAATTCGACCAGTTCATGAAGCACGATCTGAAGGTGAAACATTACGCGCGCTACACCGACGACTTCGTTGTCGTCGCCGACAATCGGGAATACCTTGATCTCATTCTTCCACAAATCAAGGAATTTCTGGAGCATGATCTTCGGCTCAAACTTCATCCCAAAAAAGTGATCGTGCGGAAATTTCATAAAGGCGTGGACTTCCTCGGATACATTGTTTTTCCAGATCACCGCCTTATTCGATCCAAAACAAAACGCCGAATGGTGCGGAATTTGAGACGGAGAATCAAGGAATACCGGCGAGGAGAGATCAGCAAGTCGTCCCTCAAACAATGCCTGCAATCCTATCTCGGCGTCCTTTCGCACGCTAACGCGAGCCACCTTGCGGACGAACTAAAAAATTTCATTTGGTTTTCGGACTAGCCCCTTTTCGAAGCAAATCAAAAAGGGACTAGCCGCCAACCTGCGTCCCACAATTTCAGATGCCAAAAGGCACCTTTAGCGGAGGTTGGGACTAGCCCCCTTCCTGCCCGCTAAAGGAAGCGCTTGAGACCGAGGATGCCGAGACAAGGAGGCAAGAGAAAAAAGCGAGGGAGTTTGATAAACTATACGATGGCTCATAAACCACCCCACCCCCAGTAAGCCCGCGAACCAATCGCGGGCCTTTTTCTTTCGGCTTTTGAATTTTTTCTTATTAACTTTTTAACTTTCTTATTAATTTTCTTATTAATTTTAATTTCGTGTTAATTTTAATTTCGTGCGCCACTTGCCAGTTTGACGGTCGTCAAACTGGCAAGTGGATAGCAACGCAACACAGGAAAACACGACACATGAACGAACAAGAAAAAAATCAAAATCCATGCTAAAATATCCCCATGCCGACGCCTTCCAAAAAGCAGGTGCGGGTTCGTTTAGCCCCAAGCCCTACGGGGCCGTTTCACGTAGGAACGGCGCGGACAGCGCTCTTTAACTGGCTTTTTGCGAAGCAAAACGGGGGAGCGTTTGTACTCCGAATAGAGGACACGGATACCGAGCGATCGGAGAAACGTTTTGAAACCGAGATATTTGACAGCTTGAAGTGGTTGGGGCTCGATTGGGATGAAGGACCCCAAGACGCTGACAGTCGCGGACAAAACGCGGATGAACGCGGACTTGACTGGGACGCGGATCAGCGCGGGAAATCTTCTGCGTCTGTCAGCGTCGTGTCTGCGCCTGTCTGCGATTTCGGCCCATATAGGCAGAGCGAGCGGAAAGAAATTTATAAAACATACATCGAGCGGCTCCTCGCCGAGAGGAAAGCATACTACTGCTACTGCACGAAAGAAGAACTCGAAGCGGAGCGGCAGACGCTCCTCTCTCAGGGGTTGCCGCCAAAATATGGGGGGCATTGTCGAAATTTATCAAAACCCCCCGCAGGAAAAAAGCCGGAGGTGATCCGCTTCAAAACCCCAGAGGCAAGCGCGGAGTTCAAAGACATCATTCGGGGAAAAATCGCCTTCAACGCGGGGCTTCTCGGTGACATGGTAATCGCGAAAGACGCCTCGACCCCCCTCTACAATCTTGCAAACGTGATTGACGACGAGCTTATGGACATCACCCACGTGATCCGCGGCGAGGATCATCTCTCAAACACCCAAAAACAAATCCTATTCATCCATGCGCTCGGTTTTAAGGAAGTGGCATACGCGCACCTGCCGCTCATTTTGAATCCCGACCGGAGCAAGATGTCGAAGCGCTTCGGCGACACAGCCCTGCTTGAGTATCGCGCGAAGGGCTACCTCCCCGAAGCGATGGTGAATTTCCTCGTTCTCTTGGGCTGGCACCCTAAGACCGACCGCGAAATTTTATCGAAGGAAGACATGGTTGCCCAGTTCGATCTCGGACGCGTCCAAAAAGCCGGCGCGATCTTCGGCGAAGAAAAACTCGAGTGGCTCCAAAGAGAGTATCTGCAAAAACTTTCCATCGAAGAACTCGCCAGCCGCCTCGCGCCGATTCTTGAAGAGAAAAAAATCGTGGCATCGCCCGAGTTTGCGGAAAAAGTGGTCGGCGCCGGAAAAGCGCGGATTAAAAACATCCGCGAGTTTGCGGACGGCGCCGGTTTCTTTTTCGCATTACCAAAATACGACGGCGCGCTCCTGCTCTATCAAGGCATGCAAACACCCGCGGAGGTAAAAAGAATACTCACGACCATTCTTGACCTCCTCAGTGAAATAAAAACCGAAGAAATAAAACGCGAAGCGGTTGCGGAGCTTTTAAAAGACTTCGTTGCGCAAGAAGGCAGGGGAGCGGTGCTCTGGCCTCTGCGAGTTGCCCTCTCGGGGCAACGCGCATCGCCCGATCCGCTTGAGATAATCGAGGTCGTGGGGCTCGAAGAATCGAAAAAGAGAATTGGCATCGCGATAGAAAAAACGGAACTGCTCTCATTAAAATCATGATCAAGAACTCGGTGGACAAAAAACCAGAAAGGCAGAAGTTTTTGGGAACTTGCGGAGCGCGACGGCTCGCCTCGCTGAAGCTCCGGCGAAGCGGGCGCGAGCTTGAGGAATTTTTCAGTAAGAAAAATATCCGTGCCCCAAAAACCTCTGCCTTTCTGGTTTGCAAAATAACATGCGCGCTTCTCCTCTCGGCACAATGCCTCCTCGCCTTGCCGGCATCCGCCCAAACGGCGGCAGGGAGACCATCCGCCTTGTCGCTCACGCGCGAAGAATTGGCGTCTCAAATCCAAGACAAAGCAAAGCAGCTCGAGAACTTGGACAAACAACTCACCGCCACGCGAGAGAGCCTGAAAAATGCGAAGGGGGAGCGGGTGAATCTCCAAAAAGAACTCGGCAAAATACAGAGCAACATCAATCAACTGAACCTCAACATAAAATCGGACGAATTGAGTCTCCAAAAACTCAACCTCGAAATTGAATCGCTCAATCTCGATCTCGACGACATCCGCGCCTCGATGACCGACAAGCGGCAAGCGATCGAACAGCTCCTCCTCGAGCTCCAAAAAAATGACCACGTAACCAGCAACCTGCTTTCCGTTTTCCTCGCGAGCGCAAGTTTGGCCGACGGGGTCCTGCGGGCGCAGGGACTCAAAAATCTCCAGGGACAGCTTGCGGAAGATGTCGCCGACCTGCGAACCGCGGAGCGGGAGTATGACAGCAAAATCAAATCGGCGGGTAATAAGAAAAACGAAGCCGCGTCCCACAAGCGAGACCTCGAAAACAGAAAAGTGATCGTGAAAGATCAGCAACAGGAACAGCAAACGCTTCTTGCGGAAACTAAAAATAAAGAAAGTGTTTTTGAACAGCAGGCAAAAGAGCTCGAAAAACTCCAACAGCAAATCGCAAACGAGATCGAAGCGCTCGACTCGGTGCTCCGAACAAAAATTGACCCCTCCCTTTTGCCGCCGGTGCGGCCGGGCGTGCTCGGAGCGCCAATCGCTGGATGGAGAGATGGAATCACCCAAGGGTACGGCTCAACTGATTTCGCCCGCGCGTCGCCGTTAATCTATCGAAACAAATGGCATAATGGCGCAGACCTCGGAGCTCCAATCGGAACTCCCGTTTTCGCGGCGGAAGACGGAGTGGTGTTCGCCGTAGAAAACCAAGACTTACATTGCCCGCGGCTTGCCGCAGGCAAATACATCGCGATCAAACATCCGAACAACCTCACCACGCTCTACGCCCACCTCTCGCGGCAAATCGTAACCAAAGGAACGGAGGTGAAGCGGGGAGACGCGATCGGCTACGTCGGCAAAACCGGCTACGCCACGGGCCCGCATGTTCACTTCGGCGTATACGCATCGCAAACATTCTACATTCGGCCAACAAAAAGCTGCGGCCCCACGCCCCAAGGCGGAGATCTGAACCCGCTGGGATATCTCTAAATGTTCACGCTCGAGAGTAATAAAAAAACATGGAACGATCTCGTCATTAAACATGGCGGATCGCTTCTTCAAAGCTGGGAATGGGGCGACCTGCAAAAAAATCTAGGATGCGGAGTCGAACGGTATGTTTTCAAAACATCCAGCACCGATCCGCCGGAATTAATCGCATCCGTTTTAACCCGCCCGATTCCGCTTGGATTTACATACACCTATGTGCCGTATGGCCCGCTCGTCATACATCCAGACACAAAAACCACGCTCCAACGTTTTCTTCGAGAGCTTACAGAAGTTGCCAAAAAAGAAAAGGCGATTTTTCTTCGCCTTGAACCGCGAGGGACGGCGAAGGGGGATTTGTCGCCTGCAATACTCACAGAACTTGGGTTTCGGGAAACACCGCCATTCCAACCAAGGCACACGAGCATCATCGATCTTAAAAAACCGGAGGCAAAAATTGTAGCCGCGATGGAACCCGAAACCCGCTACGCACTCCGCGCCGCAGAGCGGCGCGGAGTAAAAATCGTTTTCGAAGAAACCCCCGGGCCGATATTCGAGGCCTTCTCGAACCTCCTCGCCGAATCAGCAGAAAGAAAAAAGTTTTCAAATCACCCAAGACGATACTACGAAAACCTCTTCGCCGGAAGGGGAGACCTCCGCGCGCTCGTCGTTGCCGCAGAAGCGGAAGGGATTGTCATCGCCGCGGCGCTGATTGTCTTTTTTGGGCCAACAGCAAGCTACCTCTACGCGGCGTCGAAACCCGGGTTTGGAAAACTAAACGCCCCCTCGCTCATCCTCTGGGAGGCAATCCGCGAAGCGAAACGCCGAGGATGCACGACATTTGACCTCTGGGGAATCAGCGATGAAAACAAAAAATGGGCGGGGTTCACCGCGTTCAAAAGAAGTTTCGGCGGAACAGAAAAATCCTACCTCGGAACCTGGGACTTCCCCCTAAATAAACCAATGTACCATCTATTCACCTTGGCAAAACACATAAAACGCGCGCTATAATTAAGCATAAACACATGCCATTCCACATCCGCAAAAGCGTCATACTCGCGACAGCCGCCCTCACGCTAACGCTTCTGGTCGTGATCTCTGAATATCCCACAAACGCGCATGCCGCAGGAGGAAAAACATCCGTCGAAGAAGTCGTCACCGCCGCCCGCCATGCCTGGGGCACGCTTTCCGATTTTCTGAAAGAAGTCTGGCACGACGTTCTACGCATCGCGCCATCGTTTTTAAACGGAGTCCCGAACGACATAGAAAAAATCGTAACCACCATACGCGGATTGATCGATACATTCGTTCCGACACGTCTCACACACGCCATCGCCGCGATCGTAAATTTTTTCTTGCAACTGTTCCAATTTTTGCTTGATCTGATTAAAAATCTGTTCATCCGGCTGATAAGCCAGAGCGCGTAGCCCCAATGACCGCGGCCAAGAATCAATTTATGACGGTGTCGGGCAAAAAGTTCGAACGGATTCCGGTGAAAACGCACCTAATAAAATTCGGCGAAGATTTGACAGAAATCATAAAAAGCTATGTTATTCCAAAAACCCAGAAAGGGGACTGGGTGGCGATTTCGGAAAAAGTTGTTTCCGTCTGCCAAAACAACGTGCGGCACATTTCAACGGTCAAAGCTGGCTGGCTCGCAAAACTCATCATAAAGGGCGTTAAAAAATATCCGAACGACATCGGTTTCTCCCGTCCGGAAAAAATGCAACTCGTGGTCGAGACTGCGGGCACGCCGCGAATAATTCTCGCCATGATCTTGGGCGCACTCGGAAAAATTTTTGGCGCTAGGGGAGTCTTCTGGCGAGTGGCCGGCCATCGCGTTTCAGAAATTGACGGCTTCAACCCCGACTCGATGTATCCCTACACCGAATACGCCGCGCTCCCGCCAAAAGACCCTAAAAAGGTATGCCAGAACGTCGAAAACGCCCTAGGAACGCCAGCGGCGAACATTGACGGCAACATCATCAACGTCGAAATAATCGCGGCGAGCAAAAACCTTCCCGTGGACGCCAAGACCGCCCGACTGATACTATTAGACAACCCCATGGGCCAGAACGACGAACTGACGCCGTTTATAATTGTGCGGGAGATAAAATAGAATGAATTTGTTACCGCTACCGCCCTTATTTTGCGATGATACTGAGGTTTTATCTAAAACTCCTCATTTTGCGAAAGGTCATACCTGTTGCAAAATGAGAAGGAGATTTCACGACAGATAAGCTTATTTATACTTATCTGTACTTATCTGTCGTGAAATCTCTATTGTGCGACAGATAATGTTTTAAACGAAACGCATTCCCCTTTCTTTCCTTTAATGAATTATGACTAAGCACGCAGGCAAAAGATTATTCATTACCGGCATCCCTACTGCCGGAAAATCATACCTCGCAAAAAAATTAGCTTCGGAAATAAATGGCATATCGATCTCTCTTGATGACTTCAGGGACGAACTTGCCTCCGACGCGCAGTACAAGCAGTACAAAAAGTGGATAAACTTCTATTTGGACCATGATGAAAATGTTTATCTCGCCGAAACAAAACCCGATGTTTTGTGGAAAAACCTCGTAGCGCAATCAGAAGCGCTATGGCCTGCGTTTGTCGAAAAAATACACTCATACAGCTCGGAGGAAAAACCTGTTATATTTGAGTCTGTAAATATCCTCCCCCACCTTGCGCGTAAAGACCTTGAATTTCCGGGCATTGTATTGATCGGATTCTCATATAAAAAGACTTTGGAACGAAACAAGAAACATCCTCGTTGGGGCAATACAACTAATCTACAGGAACTTGAAGCAAAAACATTTTTCGACATTGAACGACCGCGTTACAAAGCAGAAGCAGAAAAATATGAATATCCAGTATTTGAAACAGCCGACTTCGCTTTCGAGCCCGCACTAAAATTTCTTATATGAACAAATATAAAAAAACCGTTCACCTCGTCGGCATCGGTGGCATCGGCATCAGCGCGCTTGCCCGTTTTTTCCTAAGTAAAGGATGGGTTGTTTCCGGTTCGGATCTCGTGGCAAGTAAAATTACCAAAAAGCTCACGCGCGAGGGCGTCCGTATTTTTGTTTGTCATAAAAAAACAAACGTGCCTCCGAACTCAAACATCCTTGTGTACAATCAAGCGATACCAAGCAACAATCCTGAGATCGTGGAGGCACGGCGGCGCAAAATCCCCTGCCTGTCGTACCCCGAAGCCGTCGGCATCCTGACACGGACCTACGCCACAATCGCAATTGCCGGCGCGCACGGCAAAAGCACCACGGCGGCGCTCATGGGACTCATACTCAAAAACGCCGGCCTTGACCCGACCATCATCGTCGGAACAGAACTTAAGGAACTCGGCGGAAAAAATTTTCGCGCAGGGAAACACGCGGATAAAAACAAATACCTCGTGCTCGAAGCAGACGAATGGAGGGCGTCGTTTTTGAACTACTCCCCCGCCCTCTCGATCATCACAAATATTGATCGGGAGCAT
>CAYJRG010000020.1:0-9044 GCA_964372585.1 uncultured Candidatus Saccharibacteria bacterium | reverse complement strand
GGTTTGGGGGGGGGTGGGGGGGGGGGGGGGGGGGGGGGGGGGGGGGGGGGGGGGGCCGGCCCCGCCGCCGTTCTCCAGAACGCCAGCAACGCCGGCACTAATCCTATTTTTGCGGCAATAAACGCCTTTATGACCGGAACTTTTTCCACCGTGTATATCGTGTTGCTCCAGCAGCTCGTCGTCGTCGCCTTGGCCGTGGGGGGCATGATTGCCGCGAAACATTTTTCAATTCATGGAGCGGACGTGGCGCTCAAGGCGACGCAGGCGGGCGTCAAAGCCGCCGGCGTCTGGACTGGAAAGACCGCCGCGCGGGTTGGGTTAAGGGGCGCCGCGCGCCTAGCTAGGAAAATTGCTCCGGCAACAGTACCACCCACCGGCGCCTATCCGAGGGCAACTTATTCCACGCATCCTATCCGCTCAAGAATAATGCCAGCGGGTCTTGTGCGGGGGCTCGATGAGCTTGCGGCGAGCGACGAACTTAAAACCAAGGGCCAGGGGGCGGTATTCGGAGGAGGAGCTAGGGGATTTATGACTGGGGCAGGGAAACAAGCCGGAGGGCTCATCTCTACTGTCTGGGGAGAAACGAAGAAGGGGATTTTCAAAGGGAAAAACGCGAAGCAGTGGGAGTGCGAGAACTGCATAAGTACAAACCAACCAACTCCGAATATCATCTGGAGCGTCAAGAAGCCTGGCGGGTCTTGCGCAACCTGCGGGGCCGACGCCGCAACCGCACACTGGACGGAGATTTAGATTTTAATTTGATTCTATAAAAACACCATGATTCCCGTTGAAAAAATAACCGAACAGATCCTTCAGGAGCGATTTGATCTACTCTCCGACAAACTGAAGGATGCGGCAAGCTCGCAGTCCAACCTGCGAATCGTGAGCGAGGTGTGCAGAAACCACCGCCTTCATGACGAGGAAAAAATGCTTGTCGTCCAGCAAATAACAGCGCTCGCCCTGCTCGGTTTCATGCACACCTACGATGTCGGGAAAGAAATAAACGAGGCGCTGAATTTCGACAACCCAAAACTCGGGAATTCAATCGCGCAGGAACTTGAAGCAAAAATCTTCGCGCCCGTAAAATCGGAGCTGGAGATTAACTATAAACCACTAGACGCGGGAACAGTTCCTTTGGAACCGACTCCCACGGAAGAAGCCCCGAAGATATTTCAGGAATCTGGAGAATCGGCCGAGCCGCAGACGACCGTCGCGCCGGCGGTTGTTAAACTTGCCGTACCCGCCCCCGCTCCAACCACCGCTCAATCCGCGCCCGCAGTCCTTGAAACTGCGCCGAGTAAACCTTCGCCCATCGCCTACGCTCCAACTCCCGCAGAGATGCCTCGGCCGGCGCCGTCCATAAAACCTCAAACCGTATCCTTCCCGGCCGGCTGGTCGCAAGCTAAGGGTCAGGGGCCAGGGGTCAGGGGTCATGAGTCAGGTGTCACGAGTCAGGCGTCAGACAAGAGTCGTGAGTCGGAAGTCGCACGCCCGTCGCGCGGCGACGAGGACGAGCCGCCGCCGACCATCATCCACACCGAGGAAAAATCCGCCCCGCCGCCACGCCAGTCGAACTCCAACTTCACCGCGGGCCCGTCCTCAATTGGAAATGTGCCCACATTCCCCAAAGTTCCGGCGCCTGCACGCGCGGTACTCGAGTTTGGGCCAAAAGTAGATCAAATATCAAATATCAAAGATCAAAGATATGGAATGGCAGACATCCCGCGGCCGCCGAGGCCCGCGGTAGATCAAATATCAAAAATCAAAGATCAAAAATATGTGGCAATAGATATCCCTTTGCCGAAAAAATCTGCTTCTGTCGCGCCTTTTGATTCTATCCAGGGAAACAAACCCCTTCCAAAACCGCCCACGATAGCGCCCCAAGTCGGCGTTCAGAAATCCGCCGCTCCGCAAACCCCTCGCGTCATCCACTATTCGGAAATGAGAACGGCGCTACCTCCTAAAACTGAAATCTTAAAACTTAAAACTGAAAAGTAAAGAATTAAGATGGCGAATGAACAGGAAGGGTTTAGGAGAAAATTTACAAAAAGAATACACACTTGGGTTATTGATTTAATTGCGTTTATTGATGAACTGCAAAAAGGCATGGTATCAGACATTCTTAGTAGACAACTGATCCGTAGTGGGACAAGTATTTTAGGCAACTACGCCGAAAGCGAGTCTGCGAGTTCTAAAAAAGATTTTATAAATTTTCTCACCCATGCTCTAAAATCGGCGAACGAATCGGTTATGTGGTTAAATCTCATCGGAGATACAAAACGAGGAAATCAGGAAAAAGTCGGTGTTTTAAAAAAAGAGCTTGATGAGATAGCAAAAATACTTAGTTCTAGTATTCTTACTTTAAAGGGAAAATAAAAGTTTCCCTGCCGCTCAAAACTTTTCACTTTTAAGCTTTAACTTTTCAGTTACTTATGCAATTCCAAGTTCCCCAATTCATAGAGACGGAGGATAAAATCGTCGGGCCGTTTACCATTCGGCAGTTTGTGTATATTTTGATCGCCGGCATATTTTGTTTTTTCTTTTACTTTACCGTTAAGCTGTGGCTCTTTGTCGCGCTCTCGGTTGTTTTTTTGGGAACGGCGTTCGCTCTTGGGAGCATCCAGGTGAGCGGGCGGGCACTCCCGCACGTCCTCGGCGCCGCGTTCAATTTTTATTGGAGGCCACGGCTCTATCTCTTTCAACCGGAGCACGAACTGGCGCCCAAGCGGACAACCCTCCCGGAAGCGGCGCCGACGCCGGTCCCCGTGAAACCAAAAGAGATCGCCGCGGGCTAGGTCCTGCGAAGCGCGTGGCAAAAGCTCCACACGGGGAGCAACATGTCAAACCGGCAGTTTTTGTCTAAAACCGAAGAGCGATACGAAATTTTCCAAAAAATCACCGGCGACCGGCGCGCGGCGAAGAGGATAGACTATAGGTAGCTTAAAAGTGAAAACTGAAAACTTAAAAGTTGGGGACTGAAAATAACATGGTACAATTAATTCACATTTCACTTTTGAATTTTAAGTTTTAACTTTCTCAATGATGCCTCTCAAACAAGACACCGGAAATACGGAAGATTTAGTCGCGGTAGAGGAAATGCGCGACGACGCCGTGCTCCTTAAAGACGGCAGTTTGAGGCAGATCATCATTGTGGGCGGGGTGAACTTCGCGCTCAAATCGGAGACCGAGCAAAACATTCTGACGCAGAGCTATCAGAATTTTTTGAACAGCATGGACTTCCCGCTCCAGATCGTCGTCCATTCCCGCAAGATCAACGTCGAGCGGTATCTCGAAGAGCTCGCGCGCTACCAAGCGGAAGAACCCTCCCCGCTCCTCAAAAACCAAGCGGGGGAATACTCGGAGTTTATCAGAGGATTTGTGCGGAAAAACGCGATCATGGAAAAATCTTTTTTTGTCGTGGTGCCCTTCACGCCCGTGCGCCTCTCCATAAAAAATCCCATCCCGAGCTTTCTGTCATTTTTCGGGAAAAAGAAAAATCCGCTCCAAGAACAGAAATCGCTGGACGAGAAAGAAAAAAATTTTCAGGAAGGACTTGCCCAGCTCAAACAGCGCGTGAACCAGGCGCTTGAAGGGCTCCTTGCCATAGGGCTTGAGGCGACGGTTTTGAACAACGAACAGCTCATAGAACTGTTCTACAATTTTTATAATCCCGAGCGGGTCGAACGGGAAAAGATGAATTTGCCGACAGGAGGGTAAGAGTATGTTAAAAAAACCACACCGTCATCGCGAGCGAGGCCTTGCGAGCGCGGCGATCCAGAGCTACTGGGTTGCGGAGCCTGTCCCGAACGGAGCGAGGGATCGCCAAGCCTCCTCGCAATGACAAGCACAATTTCCTAAAAATATACATGGAAAAAGACTCATTCAAAGAAATACACAGAATCATCGCGCCGGCGGGGGTCGAGGTAACCTCCGCGCATATCAAAATCGGGGAGAAGTTTGCGAAAACGTTTTTTGTTTTTTCGTATCCGCGGTACCTTTCAACCGGATGGTTCCAGCCCATCATTGACCTCGCGAACGTGTTCGACATCTCGATTTTCGTAAATCCGGTTGATACAGGCACCGCGCTCAAAAATCTCATGAAAAAAGCCGCCCAACTCGAATCCCAAATCAACGACCGCGAAGAAAAGGGGCTCGTGCGCGACCCCCTACTTGAAACCGCGCTCCAAGACGTAGAAAGTCTGCGCGATACGCTCCAGCAATCGCAGGAAAAACTGTTCAACACCGGCGTCTACATCACCGTCTACGCCGAAACCGAAGACGAACTCGCGCGGCTCTCGGGCAAACTCACCTCGCTTATGGAATCAAAACTGGTCTACGTAAAACCGGCGATGTTTGAACAGCTCGAGGGATTGTTTTCGATCATGCCGTACGGGGAAGACAAGCTCTCGGTCTACACGCCGATGAATTCCGGACCGATCTCGTCGTTTTTCCCCTTTGTCTCGGAGGACCTCTCCTCGAACCAGGGGATTATGTACGGCGTAAATCTCCACAACAACAACCTCGTGATCTTCGATCGCTTCTCGCTTGAGAACGCAAACCAGGTCGTCTTCGCGAAATCCGGCGCGGGGAAGTCGTACTCCACGAAACTCGAAATCATCCGTTCGCTTATGGCGGGGGTCGAGGGCATCATTGTGATTGACCCTGAGAACGAATACAAAAAACTTGCCGATGCCCTCGGAGGGAGCATCTTCAACATTTCGCTCTCGTCGCACGAGCACATCAACCCGTTTGACATTCCCCTCGTCCCGCAGGACGAATCGCCCTCGGACGTGCTCCGGTCTCACATCGCGGCGCTCACGAGTCTCATGAAACTCATGCTCGGAAAGTTGACCCCCGAGGAAGACGCGCTCCTCGACCGCGCGATCACTGAGACATACGCCTCGCGGGAAATCGTCCCGGGAAAAGATTTTTCCTCCGCGGAGCCGCCGATTTTGGAAGACCTTGAATCCGTGCTCCGCAATTTCGAAGGCGGAAAAAACATCGCCGACCGGCTCTATAAGTTCACCAAAGGCAGTTTTTCGGGATTCATCAACCAGCCGACGAACATTGACATCACAAACCGGCTCATTGTTTTTTCGATCCGCGACCTCGAAGAGGAACTGCGGCCCATCGCGATGTTTGTTATTTTGAACTTCATCTGGAATCTCATCCGCGCGCGGCTCATGAAGCGCCTGCTCATCATAGACGAGGCGTGGTGGATGATGAAGAACGAAGACTCCGCCACGTTTCTCTTTAGCTTGGTGAAGCGGGCGCGGAAATATTTTTTGGGGGTTTCCACCATCACCCAGGATGTCGAGGACTTTCTGCGCTCGCCCTACGGCCGGCCGATTATCACAAACTCCTCGCTCCAGTTGCTCTTGAAGCAAGCGCCGGCGACGATTGACATCATGGCCAAAGCGTTCGACTTGAGCGACACTGAAAAAAATTTTCTCCTCGGCGCCGAGATCGGCTCGGGATTATTTTTCGCCGGCAAGCGGCACGCGGCGGTTCAAATCGTGTCGTCGTACTTTGAAGATCAAATCATCACGACGAATCCAGCGCAGTTGCTTGAGAACAAATGAACCGAGTATGGATTGCGAAGCTTATAACTACCTCTGTCATTGCGAGGCTCCTGCGAGCCGAAGCAATCTAGGATTTTGGGTTTTGTAATTCAAAGTCTATGAAGCAAAAAAAGATAGAGCCACTAAACCCAATAGATTGGTTCGACCCCGCCGTTGTCATTGCGCTCACCAGCGCGTTTATCGCGGACCTCTCGTTTATTCTGGCGCTTGGAGTCGTAATCCCTGTTGTTGGATTGGTGTTTCTCGCCTTTGCGATCGGGGGGCGCCTCATCGGCGGAATCATCGCGGCGGCGATAATCTGGGGAAAAACCCAAGGGTGGATTCCAAAACTCGTGCTTTTGATCACAACCCTTCAGCCAATTCCGTTTCCATTCCCTGTGATCACTCTCGGGGTTTTTCTCGCCATCATTCTTTCAAATAAAGCCATTGCCTTTATCACCGAACAAGTAGCTATTCAAGCCGTAGCTATTTTTACGGGCGGCGCAGGAGAGGCGCTTGAAGCCGGCGCGGTTGCCGGAGCGGGGGCAGAAGGCGCGGCGGCTACGGCTCAAGCGGCGCGCGGCGCGGCTACGGCGGCGCAAGCGGCGCGTGCCGGCGAGATGGGAACGGCGGAGAGGGCGGTCTCTGCGGCGGAGCGAGGAGTTAAGCCAGTAACAGATAAATTCGAAAAAATCATAAAACTCAAAAACAGATTACAGGACATCCTTCCGCCGGAGCAAAAGAGGGAAGAAGACGAAGAGGATGATGAATTCCGCGAGGCGGCGTAGATGGTTTATATCAAAAATGAAAAATCAAAGATTAAAAAATAATGAGTTCGCCCTGCGAACGATTCATTATCTTTAATATTTGATCTTTACTTTTTGATCTGTTAAGTATGCTATCATTAAACTCAAGAATGGCAGGGTTGGTTTTAAAACAACGGGCATATTTACTTCTCTTTCTTATCGGCATCATCGCCGTAGGGTTTTTGTCCGCGTTTGCGGCACATGCCCAGCAAGCGGCATCCCCGCGGCCGCGGATACTCCTTACCTGGCAGGCGAGGAGTTTCGCGCCTTCCGAGTATCTCGGGAAAGTTCTTCCCGGACCGGGCTCGACCATCAGCGCGTCGGTGGAAATTATTGATCAAGGAAAAGTTGCCGATCTCTCGCAGTATCCAGTCTATTGGTATCTCGACGGAGATTTTGTGACCGGCGAAGCGGGGAAGAAAAACGTAAACCTAAAACTACCCAACCGCGCCTCGCACGGGGCGGAGGTGCGCGTGGAAATCCCGGGCTATAAAGGCGACACGCTCTCTAAAACGGCTGTTGTGCAAATCGCGCAGCCGGAAGCGGTGATTGTTGTTCCCTACGGAGGCCGCGCGGGGAAGAGCGCGCCGACCGTCGTCCATGGAACGCCCTATTTTTTCAACGTCACCGACCCTTCCCTGCTCCGCTTCTATTGGACCGTAAACGGGCAAACAGCCTCTGGCACGGAGAGTAGAGACCTCGCGGTGAGCGTGAATGCCGACGCTCCCGCCGGCTCGGCCGTCAACATCGAGTTTATCGTGCAGGACCCCAAGCAAGAACTCTATGTCGGGAGGGCGAACGCGACACTGCGTGTGGGGCAGTAGATTGGGGTTTAGTTATTAGCTAATTAGTTATTAGCTAATAGGGTTGGAAAAAATCAAAAATGAAAAATCAAAGATTAAAAATAATGAGTTCGCTTGGCGAACGGTTCTGTATTTTTGATATTTGATTTTTGATATTTCATATTTTTATGAACAACCCAAAACATATTCTCCGCGCATTAGCCAGCATTACACTTTTCTTCGCGCCGGTCATTATTTTCGCGGCTCCAGCCCAGATCAACGCGAACATTCCGGGTCCCGCTCCGGCGGAGAAGGGGCCCATCGGAATCGTCCAAAACCTCTATGAATTCTCGATTCTTGCCTCTGGGGTTTTGGCGTTCGGGGTTATCGTCTACGCCGGATTCAGATACACGCTTGCGGCGGGAGATTCATCCAAACAAAGCGACGCGAAGGATCGGATCAAAAACGCGCTCCTCGGGCTTCTGCTTCTCGCGGGCGCGTACCTCATTTTGAACACAATTAATCCGTCGCTCACTCATCCGTCGCTCCCGGGCAGTCTGCCGAATATAGGAAATGAGAATTTAAATCAGGTAATAATAGATCCCGATTCAGACGATTACAATCCCGTCCCATAAAGAACTTGTTTTTATTTTATGAAACGCTCTCTCTACATCATTCTCATAATCCTCGTTCTCTGCATCATCGCTCTCGGCGCGTATTTGTTCTTCAGCCACCCCGCCCAGCAGACCGACACTACAGGACAAAACGCCACAAGCACGAGCGCCGGAACCCCCGGAGGATTGCCTGTCGGCGAAGTACGTCTGCCTATTGCGCCCGCTGAAAATACACCGGGAACTTCGGGCGTTCAAAACCAAACCCAAACCGGCGCGCCGGCGCTTCCGCTCGCAAGCGGGCTTCAGGCGGTGGCGGACTCGCAGGTGTTTGAATTCTTCGCCGGCGCGAACAATCTCCTCGTCGCCGTAGAACCGGACGGGAAAATCATAAAAATCCAAAACGGCAACGCGGAAACACTCAGCTCCTCACAGGTCCCGCGGCTCATCAATGCCCAATTTTCATACGACGGCAAAAAAATCCTTGTTCTCATGGGAGATCCCCTAAACCCAGACGCGAGCGTTTTTGACGTGACACGCGCATCGTGGTTACCGCTCCCGCTCGGAATCAAAACGGCAAGTTGGTCTCCGCAGACGTATCAAATAGCGGCGCTCTCCGAGAAAAACGGGGTTCGCGCAATTTCGATCCTCGACGCGTCGAAGGCAAACCCGACCCTGCAGGAGATTTTAAAGATACAGGTACAGGATGTTGGTCTTCGCTGGCTTGATCAAAACCGGATTATCGTATCGGACAAAGGGTCTGCTTTCTCTCTGGGATCCGCGTGGAGCTTGAACATAAAAACCAAAACGCTCGCGCCGCTTGTGCTCAACAACCCCGGGCTTGATTCCATCTGGAGCCCCGCGAACCTCGGCTTAGTCTTTAGCTCAAAGGGGCGAGCGCAGGGCGGGACGCTCGTCCTTGCCGACGGAGCAGGAAATCTACTCCACACCCTCTCCTTCCTCACGCTTCCTTCGAAATGCGTATTCGGAACGCCGTCTCCCGCTCAAGCCACCTCTTCGAGAACGGGAACTCCCTCCGCGCCGCTCAAACCGACCCTTTACTGCGCCATCCCCCGCGGGTCGCTTGAATCCGCGACACTGCCCGACTCATACTTCAAAAAGAAATTTTTCACGGCGGACGAGATCTATTCCATTGACATCAGAAGCGGCGCCACCGAGCCCGTCTTTGCTGACGCGAATCAGTCCTTCGATGCGATAGACTTAAAAATTTCCGGCGGGTCGCTCTATTTCATAAACCGGCGCGATTTGAAGTTGTATAGATCG
>CAYJRG010000019.1:0-9297 GCA_964372585.1 uncultured Candidatus Saccharibacteria bacterium | reverse complement strand
TTGGACATGACGGCTTCGACAAGGAGATTTGAGAGCCGAGGAAAGGCGGATGAGACGCGGGATAGTTCAATACCAACTTTGTAAAGGACGGTGGAATTGATGCCGTTGGTCGCGATTGCAACATGGTACCAGGATGAATCAAAACGGCTTAAGGCATCTGCCGCAAAGACGGGAACTCCGGCGAGCTGAAATTCTCTCGAGGCAAGCGACGTTTTCTTCATCCAGAATGAAAGGGTGTAGCGGGAGAGGTTGAACGGCGAGAGGTTCTGCGCCGTTGCGTAATCATTGCCGCCGGCGACTTTGAAGGAAAGCCCCGCCACGCCCTCGTCGGCAAACACTGGAGATGGATTTCTTGAAGTGAGATCATTGCCATTGCCAGACACATCCTTGAACCTACCGCTCATGGAGTACCAACCCACAATTCCCTGCTCGGGGAAGGGTGTTTCGGCTTGAACTGGAGTGGGAGCGAGGTCGGGGGTTGGATTTTCCACATTGCGCGGTTGGTTCTGGGGAGTGTTTGGCTCAGGCGCGGGAGTGGGCGCAACCTCTCTCAGACGACCGACTGCGAGGTCGGAATTCTGAGGAAGTAATTGCGCGTTTTGTCCGCTTACCGCGGTGAGGTCTGTTGGATTAGAGACAACTGGCGTTCCGTTCTGTCTGGCGGAGCGCAAGAGCATCATCGCGCTCACAACGATGATTGCTCCGAGTATGGAGAGGAGGACAACGGAGAGTGTCGCTTCTCCGCGTTTGGTTAGGGGCTTGGAGTCAGTCTCTTTCTTATTGTCGCCAGCGGGGCTTTGGGGCATGGGGCTTATGTGTAAGTAGTAGTGTACCATAGCGGCGGGGCGCAGCAATCTTGGGATGAAAATAACCGCATGCTGCAAGCAGATACCGCGTTGCTTGCAGCGCGGTTATTCATTGACGTACACGGAATGTCAATGAAAAGGCAAGGCCGCGCGGGTTTACGCGGACGTCGGAGAGAGAAAGCGACACATCGCTAAACAACGGGTCCGCCTCGAGGGATTTTTTAAACAAGGAAAGTTTCTCTTGGGATGCCACCTCGCCGCCGAAGAGCGCCGGGTTTTCGATCCCTTGGAAATAGAACCTGCTTATGAAAACGCCGCTCGACGATGAAAGGCCCCGTATTTTTTCTATGAGGTTGTATTTTGAAAATTGAGATCCCCGCGTTGCCCCGATGAGCTTTACTGTTTTGTTAAACTCCCGCGCTTTGAGTTGCAGGGCTTGGCTTTCGCCTGAATCAACATTCACCGCGAAAAGATTTTTCGATTCGATCCGAGCGCGCGTTTGGCTCAAAAATGCGTGGGTCAGTAAAAATGATACAAGGAGCACCCCGAGCGCAATTGGCGTGAGCAGTCTCCAGAACTCGGCGAACGCAAGTATTTGCTCTCTCCGAAACTCTTCTTGCGCTCCGATTCCGAGCAGGCTCATGTCTGTGTCTTCGGCTCGCGGTTTGGCGCCCCGCAGGCCGCATCCCAAAGCGACAAACCATTCGGGTCCGAGCGTTTGCCCTTCGAGTGTAAATTCTCGCACCGCGAGCGGAAAGTTTTCCGCGATTATTTTTTCCGTCTCTTCGCGCATGGCGGTCGCGGAAAGAACGAGTTCCGAAACCGGTTCCGGCCAGTGTTGGCCGCAGAAGTTCGTAACCTGGCGCAGGCTTCGTATGAAGGCCGATTCGAACGCCTCGGTCGAGATTTGCCCTTTCTCGTCGGCGATGTCTTGCCATGGGTTGAAGTATTCAAAATAAAGCTGTCCGCCCCGAATGACGAGGAAGTCTACGCCCGAGTTGTCGATGTTCGCGAGTATGTACGACTTTTCGAGATCCGCGCCTCCCCGTTCTCTGAAAAGCCGCGCGAGCGAGAGCGCCCGCGGTTCCATAACCACGGCAATAAACCCCGCTTCGCGGAGCGCCTGCGCGATCTCATCAACAGCCGCCCGATCTATGAACGCGCTCAAAATTTCAAGCCGGAGAGACCCCTCGTCTTTTCCGACCGTTTGCCAACCGGAGTAGGCCTGGGCGGCATCAACCGGAGAAACCATCTGAACATTGAGTTTGATGGCCCGGTCAAGATTTTCGCCCGAGATGATCGGCAGGCTGAATACCTGGCTGTAAATACTGATGGAGCTCAGCGAAACAATGACCGATTGCCGCGAAGATTTTTTGTCGCCGAACGCTTGGGCTTTCAATTCTTTCAGAGCCGACACGAGTTTCGCGCGATCTCGTGTCTTGCCCGCTTCGAGCGCTCCGGGCTCGAAACGAACGCTTGCCGTCCGCCACGCCTTGCCGTCGAAAGAAGCAAAGCGCGCTCCCTGATCGGAAATATCAATCCCGCCGATAGGTTTCCGAACGCGCAGGGCGGCAAAAATTTTAATCCCGATGTACCGAAGTTTTTGTGCGTGTATCATGCGTGAAATAGTAGAGCCCCAACTTTTTAAAAAATCATTGCGCGTAGACCCACGATCGGAGGGCAATCTGCCCGGTGTCCGGTGATCGGGAAACGACGGCTCGAATTTTCCGCTGGCGGCTCGAGATGGTGGAAATGGAGGTGATACTTACCATACCGACCGCCGGAGTATCTTGAACAATCGTAACGTCCGTCGAATTGCCGTCGAGCGGAAGCGTGTAAGAACCGGAGAGGTCTTTGTTGCGATCGAGCCGGAGCAGGGCATCGTACACTCCCGAGGCGGCGACTGCTTTTGCCCGCTCCGATATTTGGAATCCAAATGAGTTCACGACGAAAACGTGCGCCAAAAAAGCCAGCGTGAATCCGATGAGCACCGTCACGCCGCCAATCAGAAACACGAGGGGCAACACCGCCTGCCCGCCGTTTCTCGGAACATGCCCAATATGTTTCACGTTTCTATTATAAAACAACCCGTGTGCGTTCGCTAGGCAAAGGAAGTTTGATTTTTCGGACGAGTATCACGAGGTAGTCGTCGAGGTATGCTGTTTCCCAGTTGGGGTCTATGCGTATGCGAGAAAGAAATGTCCGCGCCCAGGATGTCGCGTCCGTCCTCGAAAAGATGATCGAATTTATGCCGTATTCCCGAAACACATTCTCTCTGATCTCGGGATCTTTTTGGAGAGCGACGTAGGCGGCGAAAAATTCTTTGGGAAACGCTTCGGGGCGGTTGTCCACAAATGTTTTGTATGCGGGGTAGAGCCGGTAGTCCAGGTATCCTCCGGTGTCGAAGTTGTTGAAGATGTTTCCGGGGAGGTTGTTTTTTAAGAAAAAATCAATGCCTGCTTTACCGGATTCTACGATCGAGAGGTTTGGTGGGGCTACTGCGATTGCCATTCCAGAAATACTGAGGTTTGCGATCGCAAGCGCGCCGGCAATAGTCGCTTTCAGGTTTTTTATTTTTTCAAGCGTCGTTTCCCAGACATTATTGAGCGCGAGAGAAATTGCCGGTATTCCTGTGAAAATAACGTAGGGGAAATTTCTGATTTTGATGAAACCAAGGAGTGCGAAGATCAAGAATACGGCGTACAAAAAACTGAAACCACTCTTTCTCATGACTGCCCACGCAATGATGGCAAGGGAAACCGGCGTCAGAAAAAGAAAGTAGGGAATAAAGGGATCGGGGAGAATGCCGAACAGGGTTATCGGGTCAAGATTTTCCGTTACCTGGTAGCCGAAGTTTGAAAAAACCGTAAGCGGGTAGAGAGCGCCCGTAAGGCCGTTTGGATTGATGAGTGTTGCGGCGAGCGCGAGGAGTAGAGTTGCGATTACAGGCAGAGCGCTTTTCGAACGCCAGCTTTTTTTAATGAGGCGGAGCGCCCATGCTCCGATAAGGAATATGCCGTAGACAAACGAGATGTGAAGATTTGTCCATAGAAGGATGATGAGCGGCGCGGCAACCATCTTTTTTCCGGTCGAGATGCGCGACGCGAAGAGAATGAAAAAGAGGAGCGCGAAGAGGAAAAACGCGAACACCTCCGGCCGTTCCGAGTTGCGCTCTCCGATGAGCGGCAGGAATGCGGAGAGGGAGATGAGGGCTGGGATCGTGCCGCCGAGGCGTTTCGCGGAAAAAAATGTTACGGCAAGGGCGCCGAGCATCAGAACGATTTTTGCGATTGTCGTCGCAAGGAGCCCACCGGTTTCGGCGAGAAAATATAAAATCACCTCCGAAAGCCAGTGGTGGTTTACGAACGGAAAATCTGGATGCGTGTAGGAGAAAAGATTCGTGTAAGGAACTGATTTTGTCTGCCAGATGATTTCACCGAGCTTGATGTGCCTGCCGAGGTCGTCCTCGATCGCCCGATTGGGTTGGGCGAGAATAGCGAGCGTGTTTATGGCGAGAATCGCCACGCACGCCCCGATCGCGAGTTTTTCGATGTTGATTTTGTTTAAGCTCATTTTTTAATTTTGTATTTAAGTATCGCCCAGACGCCGATGAGGCCGTCTTTCGGACGTATTTTTTTTCCCTCCGAAAATTTCCGCGGGGCGTAGTGTATTGGCATTTCTTTGATTGTGTGCCTGCGGGTCAGCGCTTTTACCGTAACTTCCTCGCACAATTCAAATCCGTCGGATTCGAGGTTGAAGCTTTTCAGCATTTCCGTTGGAAACAATTTGTATCCGGTATTAATGTCGGTGAGGCGCGAGCCGCAGAGGAGGTTTGTGAGAGCCGTGAGAAGCCGCCCGCCGAGATAGGCGAGGGTGTATCCTCTGTGCGCGCCGCCCAGATTTCTCGATCCGTAGACGATCTGATTTTCCTCGCTCCACGCCCCGAGGAGATTTTTGTATTCGGCGGGGTCGTATTCAAGGTCTGCGTCTTGAATGAGTATCAGCTCTCCGCTCGCGCGGGCGAGGCCAGTTTTTATTGCCGCGCCTTTCCCGCGGTTTTTATCGTGCCAGAGAAGCGTGAACGCGTATTTTTTTTGCAAACCCTCGAGTAGGCGCCCCGTTCCGTCGGTTGAGCCATCGTCCACAACGATCATTTCTTTTTCGTAGCCCGGAGTGCTTGCGGCCTCGACGCGGCCGATGAGCGGTTCTATGGTGCCTCGTTCGTTAAAGACGGGAATGATGACGGTGAGTTTCATCAAGCTCATCTTATTCCGCTTCAGCGGTTATGACAATTTTTCTTGGGAAAACACAGAAATTGCGCCCAGAAAATATAAAAAAACAGCCCGGCCAAAGCTGGGCTGTTGTGTTGCGCTGTAGCGCGAGAACTTATCGGAGCAGTTCTGCTCGATAGAACCGTTTTGGTTGTCCAACCCCCGACAGGTCAAAATAGTAGGTCGGAGTATTGCTGGTCGCAAGGGTTACAAGCTCGTTCCAGCTGACCGGTGGATTGAGTGAGCTTGTCCAATCAATGCGGTAGATTCCCGCAGTTCCGTTGATGAAGACTGCCGGAGTCATGAAGGCATCGAGGGAGAACATCGGCCCCGGAATTGTGGTTTCAACGGCCATGGATTGTGGCGTGCTGTAGCGACTGTAGAGACTCCTGTCTCGAACCGTTACGCGCCAGGCGTATACCCCGACTTGAATTGGCGTTTGCGGAGTGTACTCGACCGTGTCGCCGGAATAGTAGAGGGTTTTGTTCCATCCCGCTATCCTCTCGTCGAGATTGAACCGGTAGGCAATGGTTTGAAAACCATCGCGGCTCAACTCAATCACGGGCGTGATGGTTTCCAGTCGGCCGTCAAGCGTTTGGCTTAGATCTTCAACTGTGAAGCGGAACACGAGACTTCCGTTTGTTACTGATGCGCCCGACGCGGGGGCGATGAGGGTTTGCACTCGCGGTATGAAGTCACGATATATTTTTCCGGGCTGGCCGGGTTCGGTCCATGTGCCTCCGCCCCTGCGTCCGCCCAAGACGCTGATGTGGCCGGTCAAGTTTCCCAGAAGTTCTTCGTAGAAGATCTTGACCATTCCTCCGCCTCCGCCGCCAGCATAGTAGCCGCCGTTTCCGCCGTTGGCAGAGAGCTTTCCATTCAGGGTAATTTCAGGGCTACTAATTGTTATTCCGCCGCCAGCACCTCCACCGGTGTATGTATATGAACCGGGAGGAGTTTTGCCGTTTGAGAGGATATCTCCGTCGAGTGTGAGTCGCTCCTCGGCTTCTATAAAGATGCCGCCTCCACCAAAGACACCTCCTCCGTTAGCCTCGCCACTAGCTCCTCCCATGAAGGATTCGTAGGTGGATGGAGATCCGAAGGCCTGGCCCACATTTTCACCACTTGATGCGCCCACGGTGCCGCGGCCGCCTTTTCCGCCATGTCCTCCGCCGGCTGAATTCTTATACGAGTCGTGCCCTTTGCCGCGGGGATCGTTGCCGGCATAATTGCCGTCAATTGCGCCGCCGGTTTCCACATGGACGGTGTTTGCGTGAATGAATAGTGTGCCGGACTTAGGAACGCGTGGGTTATTGGCGCGCACTTGAAATGCGCCTCCGCTCGACACAACAAGACTGCCAACGTTCCATGTTCCCAGTCCGGTGAGTTTGCCGATGACATTCAAGTTGGTGACCGAGTTGTTTGTTCCCCGGACGGTTGTGATGCCGGCAAGCGCAGTGAAGTTTGAGCACCGAACGTTTCCGGTGATGTTCGCCGTTCCGTCTATGGTGATGGTATTGGCGAGCACGTTGTTTGAGGCGTTGAGCACGCCTGCCGTGGCAATGGTGAGATGTTGTACTGTGAGGGTGCCTTTTGCGTTCAGCACGCCGGAGTTTTTGACGACGAGGGTGTTGTAGTTTCCGTTTGTGATCGTGAGCCGAGTTGCGTTCACAATCAGATCGGCGGCGTGAGTTTTGAGTGGGTGTAATGCCGAGAGTGCGAGGATGAGGAGGTATGTGCTGTGTGTGGTCGTTTTCATAACATAGGTTTTCAATGAGCGTTGTTACTGCGAAGACAAGCATTTCAAACAGTGAAATGATTAGTCTGTGCTAATTTTATAGTATACTGAATCACTGATTATGCCTAGCCCCCATCTCAAAATACTTCCGCCCGCGGACTGGAGCTATTTCGAGATGAGTTCTAGGCGATGGAGTAGTGTTTCATTTTTTGGTCCCTATATGCTAGGATGTTTCTATGAGCAGTAAAACTTCACAAAAAACGAATAATCCGAGTTTGATAGCATTCGAAGAAGCTCGAGAAGCTGTGGTTAAGATACAGACTCTCAAGTCATTACTGACCCCCGGCGAACTTGAGACTTTAGAAATTCTTTTGGACAAAGAAAATATCATTCATATTGCTCAAAGTCTTGATGATGCCAAGCAGGGGAACATAGAGCCAATAGGAACTATCGTGTGATCCTGTGTATTCTGTATTCATTACCTCTCACGCAAAAAAATCTGCAAAGAAATTACCGAAAGAGGTTAAAGAAGTCGTAATTTCGGAATCTGAAGCTCTAAAGAAAAATCCATACTTGGGCAGTAAGCTTTCCGGTTCGCTTCATTTTCTCTATTCGTTGCACGTTAAGGTTGGGGGCGTTGATTATCGTGTTGCGTACACGATTGATGAAAATAAAAAGATAATTACTGTTCATCTTGTTCAAAAAAGAGAAGGATTCTATGAACGATTAAAGAGATTATTTTAACCTTATGAACATAGATATAAGGGATCTGGCACTTTGCTATACGGAAGGCTTCGTTCGTGGGTAGGTGCTTTTGATGGTATAATAGAAAACATGGATTTCTTGATTCCGGGAAAGCGGGGGTTGAAGGTTCTGCTTGTGGCGCCGGAGGCGGCGCCGTTTGTGAAGGCGGGCGGGCTGGGGGAGGTGATGTATTCTCTGCCCCACGCGCTTTCCGACCAAGGGTTTGACGCCCGCGTGATGATTCCGCGCTACGCAGGCATTGATCTCGAAAAATATCCGCTTGGCATGGAGATGGAAGGACTGCTCGTGCCGACCGATCGGGAAAACGATTCAGAGCCGGAGCACCTGATTTGCAACGTGAAAAAATTTGTTCCGTCGGGCCGCGAGAGCGGCAAGATGCCGGTTGTCAGTTATTTTCTTGAGAATGAAGAATACTACGAGAAGCGCTCGAATATTTATGGGTATGGCGATGATCCGATCCGGTGGGCGCTTCTTTCGCGGGGCGTTCTTGAGTTTGTGCGGCTCACAAAAGATTGGGTGCCGGATGTGATTGTTGCATCGGATTGGCAGACGGGTTTTTTGGTGAACTATCTCCGCACGACGTATCGGAAGGATCCGAGGTTAAGCAAGATCTCGGTCATTTTTTCCATCCACAATTTGTATTACCAAGGGGTGTTTGACCACCGGTTCGTGTCGGAGATGGATTTTGACGACGGCACGTCGTCCATTCCGTCGTTTTTCAATCCGCGGCTCCTTAAAATCAACATGATGCGGCGGGGGATTTTGTATGCCGATCTTATCTCTACCGTGTCGCCGAGTTACGCGAAGGAAATTATGACGCCCGAATATGGGGAATTGCTCGACGGACTGCTTCGGGAACGCCGCTCGCGGCTTTACGGCGTGTTAAACGGCATTGACTACGACACGTTCAACCCGTCAACAAACGTGAATCTCAAAAAAAATTACACGTCCCGAAGCGTTGAGGCGCGGAAAGAAAATAAAGAGGAACTTCAAGGGCGGCTGGGTTTGAATCGAGACCGCGAGGTGTTTGTGCTTGGCATTGTTTCGCGGTTGATCGAACAAAAGGGATTTGACCTTCTTTTTTCCGTTGCGTCCCCGCTTCTTAAAGAACTCAAATTTCAACTTGCGGTGCTTGGGGCGGGAGATTCCAAATACATGTCTTTTTTTCAGGAGCTTGAGTCGAAATTTCCCGGGCAGGTTGCCGCTCACCTTGTTTTTGACTCCGCGCTTCCGCATCTTTTTTACGCGGGGTGCGACGCGATTCTCATTCCATCGAAATTTGAGCCGTCGGGACTGACCCAAATGGAAGCGATGCGCTACGGCGCGACGCCTATTGCGCGGAAAACCGGCGGACTCGCCGATTCGGTTGAAGACTACAGCCCGAAAACAAATTCGGGAACCGGTTTTCTGTTCCGCGAGTTTGATTCGATGTCGCTCGTGATCGCGGTCACGCGGGCGTTTGAGATTTACGGAAATCCTGTTGCGTGGAGAGAGCTTCAGAGCCGTTCGATGCGCGCGGATTTTTCGTGGAAACACTCGGCGAGCGAATACGGCCGGCTGTTTCGGGTTGCCATGAATTTCAGAAAACGGGAGCTTGAAAATAGCCACTAGCCACTAGCCATGGGGTATAGCCACTAGGGATTGAGAACCCGAAACCCTAAACCCTAAACCCTAAACCCAAAACCCAAAACCCAACACCCAAAACCCTAAACCCAAA
>CAYJRG010000018.1:0-9431 GCA_964372585.1 uncultured Candidatus Saccharibacteria bacterium | reverse complement strand
ATCAATTGCCAACGAGTATATGCCGCTTCGAAAAGAAGACGCGGTGCAGCAAGGATTCAGATGGCAAGACGATATTCCGGCGACGCGCGGACAGGAAACTATAGCAAGAGACTTACTCCCAAAAGATCCGAGTCAATTTTCCGACACCTTGCTCAAAGAAATATTACGGTGCGATGAGTGTGGCAGGAATTACCGCCTTATTTCAAGGGAAATTTCATTTTATAAGCGAATGGGCCTCTCTCTCCCGCGAGAGTGCTTCAACTGCCGGCACCAGCGTCGGATGAATTCACGAAACTCACGCAATTTATGGCCCGGCGCGTGCGCGAAATGCGGCGCGGCGTTTCAAACGTCTTACGCCCCGGAAGCTCAAAGGGAATTTAAGATGTATTGTGAACAATGCTATCAGGCGGAGGTGGCGTAGGAAAAAGAACTTGATACTCGGAGGAAGTCGAATGGGCACAACGACGAATTGCATAAGGCAATCGGTTTGCTATACTGTGTGCATGTTAAATCGCGTCATTATTGATCCAAAGATTCGTTTTGGAAAACCTGTCATTGGAGGTACTCGGATTACGGTCGAGGAGGTTTTGGGCGCACTTGCAAGCGGGATGGATTTTGACGAAATCCGAAAAGAATACGGACTCACAAAGGCCCACATAGCCGCCGCTCTCCAGTATGTTTCCGGCTGGATGAAAGGGGAAGCCGTGAAGGAGTATGAAATTTCTTCTCGACGCTAACCTTCCATATTCCGCAAAGGCGGTTTTCGGCTCGGAGCACGAGGCGATTCATGTGCAAGACGTAGACCTCGCCACTGCCGCAGACATAGCCATACTCAATTGGGCGAGAAAGCAAAAAGCAATTCTTATTACTCGGGATTTGGATTTCGCGAACATTCTTCGCGTGCCTCCCAAAAGTCATTTCGGCATTCTTGTTTTGCGCCTTCATTCATCGTACTCCGCGAAAGAAATAAAACGAGTGCTGGGAGGCTTCCTCTCAAAGACGGATAGCCAGTCTTTTCCTCGTTCTCTAATCATTGTCGAAGAAGGAAGGTATCGTGTTCGAAGATGAACTTATTATTTGCGTAGCCATGAATGTTTCCGAAACGAAACTTTGCCAAAACTGCAGGCAGGAGTTTGGAATAGCGCCCGACGACCCCGATTTTTACGCGAACCTTGGCGTTCCGGTTCCAGACCAATGCCCGCAGTGCCGGTGGAAACGGCAATTGTCGTTTTGGATTTTCGGCAAGTTCAGAAAAACAAAATCCGATTTGAGCGGGAAATCAATCATCACAACGCTTCCGGAGAGGATGCCATTCGTATCCGCCGGAATGGAACTATAAAAAAATAATCTGCGCGGAGTGTTATCGAAAAGAAGTTTTGTGAGGATATGTTGCGGCTGGCCCATGCGGAGGATTTGACAGGTGATACACTTTTGCTACACTCACTATATGCCTACGTTGAAGAAACGCATAAATATTACTATCGCTCCGGAGATTGAAGAAGCTAGTTCGCAGGCGGCTTTTAGAGATAGGGTTCCGCAGGCCACCAAGGCGGCGGAGCTTTTGCGTCTTGCGCTCGAAATCGAGGAAGATATTTTTTGGGATACATTTGCCGCAGAGCGAGACACAAAAAAAGCAAAATATGTTAGCCACAAAAAGGCTTGGCAATAGAGCATGTATCTTGTTTTCTACCACGAGAAAGTGGTGGCGGAAGATATTCCAAAACTCGGCGAGAGCGCTCGGCGCACTATTAAAAGGGCAATCGAAACCCGACTAGTGGAAGCCCCGGAATTATATGGGAAGCCGCTCAGAAAATCCCTTGCGGGATATCGAAAGTTGCGCGTGGGAGATTATAGGGTTATTTTCAAAATACAGGAAAGTAATGTGAATATTCTGGTCATTGCCCATCGCAAAGAAGCTTATTCGCGCGCGGAGAAAAGAGTCGGGCTAAAATAATTCTTTACTGATAACTCCGCTTTAGCTGATCTTTTTCTTGTTTCTTTTCAATCGCGAGTTCGATGAGTCGGTCAAGTAGTTTCGAGTAGGGGATTCCCGTTGCTGACCAGAGCTTGGGATACATGCTGATGTTCGTGAAGCCGGGGAGCGTGTTGATTTCGTTCACTAAAAATGTGCCGCCTTGTCCTCGGCTTGCCTGCGGTGAGTTTGTCGAACCCGTCAAACGGGGCGGCGTGAAGAAAAAATCCACGCGACCCATGCCGGAACATTCGAGGGTTTTGAAAACCTGCACGGCTAAATTTTGAACCTCCGCGGTTTCCCGCGGCGAGAGCTTGGCGGGGATGTGTGTGACCGCGCCTTTCTCGTCAATGTATTTCGCTTCGTAGGAATAGAAGTCGTGCTGGGGGATCACTTCGCCCGGGACGGAGGCGATTGGGTTGTCGTTTCCCAAAACTGCGACTTCTATCTCGCGCCCCTCGATGAATTCTTCCAGAATGATTTTTGTGTCGTATTGAAATGCGTGCGCGGCGGCTTTTTTGAGTTCCGCTTCGTTTTTTGCTTTCGAAATGCCGACCGACGAGCCGAGATTCGCCGGTTTTACGAAGATCGGAAAGCCGAGCACGCGGACGGCGGTTTCCAAAAACTTTTCCGAGAGCGTTTGCCGCGTCGCCGCAAAAAATTTCCCAACGGGAAGCCCCGCGTCGCGGAGCAGGCGTTTCATCACGTCTTTATCCATGCCGACCGCAGAACCAAGCACGCCCGGGCCGACGTAGGCCGTATTCAAAAGCTCCAGAAGCCCCTGCAGACAGCCGTCCTCGCCGAAGGTGCCGTGCGTAACGGGGAAAAATACGTCTACGTCGGAAATTTTTTTACCGCCGGAGATGCTCACGAGTTCCGCCCTGCCGCGCGGGGCAATGGCCGTAACAGCGGGGGCAGACGTATTGAGCGCAATCAGTTTCGGATCGGAGGCATTGAGAAGATACGTTGCGGGCGCCCCGACATGCCACGTGCCGGACTTGTCGATGCCGACAAGGGTTACCTCATACTTTTCTTTATCGAGTGCTTCATAGACCGATTTCGCGGACTGGAGCGACACCTCGTGCTCGCCGCTTTTGCCTCCGAAGATGAGGCCGACTTTTATTTTTTTCATGTTCAATAGTGATATAATGTGATTGTATCACATGGCTCTCGTCTATTTTTTACTCATCATCGCGTTTTGTGCCGCAGTCGGGGTTCCTGTTTATTTCTACGCTCGGCATCACACGCGCCGGCGAACAACCAATGCCTCGCGGACGCTGATCCTGAAAATCACCTTTCCGCGCGGGGATTTTTACAAAACAGCAACGCCCGACCTCCGTTCCGAGATCCAGCGCTTCGAAAATTTTTTGAAACGGCTTTTTGTGGTCAAAAAGCAATTCGCACTCGAGGTATTTGTGGAGCACCTAGGCACAGACATTTCTTTTCGCGTTGCCCTGCCGAAAAATCTGCGCGCACCCGTGGAAGACGAGATACACGGAACGTGGCGCGGAGTGCGTGTTGAGGCAGTGCACGACGACGCGCACATTTTTAGCGTTCATGGCACCACGCTCGCCGGATACCTGCGGCAGAAAAAAGATTTTGCGTTTCCGCTCCCAGCGCATCATGATCTGGACGCGGATTTTTTCTCTGGAGTCATCGAGGTATTAGGGGGTGTCGGCAAGATTGGGGAAGGGGCGGCGGTGCAATTTCTGCTTCGGCCCGCGTCGCGCGCGACAAAAAACGCCATCTCTCGGCACATTTCTCTCTTCGCGCGAAAAGGGCTTTCTGCGGAATCGCTTTCCGAGGGATTGCCGTTTTCCGCGTCGGACAATGAGAAATTTATTCACCTGTTGAGGCGGAGGGCGTTTCGGCATGTGTTTGAGGTGAACGCGCGGATTGTTGTTTCTGCCGGAAACAGACTGAACGCCGAAGGAATTTTTGACGCGATCGCAAAAAAATTCGAGGGGCTCCGGTTTGCGGGCGGTTACAGAAACGCGCTCAAGGTTGTCCGGCTCCATGATCCATCTCTCATCGTCCGCAAGTTCGTGTCCCGCGAGTTTGATCATGAAGAGCGCTTGGCGCTCTCCGGTGAAGAGGTGACGACGTTGTTTCATTTTCCCACGTCCGCGATTGCGGGTGGGAACGTTAAGCGTCTCGGCTCAAGGGACACGGAGTTGCTTCATGCCTCGCCCGCGCGCGGGTTGCTGCTCGGAGAACATTCGTTTCGGGGTCAAACGACCGCGGTGCGTTTATCAAACGAGGATAGAAAAAAAGGTATTTTTATCGTCGGCAAAAAAGGTGTTGGAGTTTCCGCGCTTCTTCTTGGTATGATGCGCCAAGACATCGAGGGCGGCCGAGGGTTGTGCTTTATAGACCCAGACGGCGAGATTGCGGAGCGAGTGGCGAGCATGGTGCCTCGGGAAAGAATGGGGGACGTGATTTGCATTGACGCGGGCGGCACACGCCGGCTTGCTTCTTTGGTAGGCGGATCTGCCCGTCCGCTAGGCGGGCCGGTGAGAATAAATTTAATTGACAGGTACGCGCGGAGCTCGGAAGAAAAACGCCTCCTTGCGGAGGAATTGCGACGAGCCATGTCCGATCTTTTTTCGCTTGAGAGCCGCGGCCCGATATTCGACGATTTTGTCCGCAACGCGGTCACGTTGTTGGTAGACAGCTCAACTGAAGAGTCCGCGACCCTCACTGATTTTCTGCGGATTTTTACCGACAAGGCATATCGCCACAAGAAACTTGCACATACAAAAAATCACGCGGTCATCAATTTCTGGGAGCACGAGGCGAGAAGCGCGCGAGGGGAAGCGGCGTTTCACGGCGTGATTTCCCAGATGGTTTCGAAGGTGGGGGAGCTGGTTCATCGGGATCCGATGCGGAGGATTTTTTCTGGCGGAGATGCTGGTGACAGGCGGGTGTTCGACGCCACTAGAGCGATCAAGGAGAAAAAAATAATACTCTGCAGTCTTCGGCGCGATCTTGTGGGTGAGTCGCACGCGCGGTTTTTGGGAGTGCTCGTCGCGACAAAAATTTTGATGGCGGGAATGTTTCCGGAAAAAGATCCGCGTTCCAAAAACAGTTTCCGTTTCACATTGTACGCCGATCAGGCAGAATTTTTCCGGAGCGGCCTTATCGCGCCGATTCTTGCGGGGCATAAAAAATCCGCCGTGGATCTCGCGCTTGCGGCGCGTTCCCTCGGCGGCGTTTCAGAAGAATTGAAGAAGGCGATTGTAATGGGCGTTATCTCGAAGATCGCGTTCCGGCTTGACCACCACGATGTGGAAATGTTACTTTCGGATTTCAAAGATGCGTTCACAAAAGAGGATTTAGTGAACATCGAAAAGTTGCATGCTCACGCGCGACTTGTTGTCCATGGAATTATTTCCGCTCCCTTCAGTTTCAGGGTGCGGACCGATTCGTGGTACAAAAAAGAAAGTATGTGAACCCCCCCCGTGGGCTTATGTTCATTTCCTTATACCCCTTATTCGCACGAATAAGGGGTATAAGGAAAATTAAGTTGAGTTGAGTTTATCCCATCCTGTCGTTTTGTATGAATATCCCGAGCCCCGTAAACCAGATCCGCAGGGCGCGAAGCGGGTTCATAATAGAGAGCAGATAGTTTAATTCCACGAGTCCTTTTAAGATCCAGCCGAGGAATCCTTTGAGGATAAACGGCCCGAGTTTCGCGAGCGCGTATTTTCCTCCGACGGGAATGATGTAGGGGTAATCCCGCGGATGATATATTTTAAGGCGCGGCGCGTAGCCGCTCCGCTCGCGCGCTTTTATTTCCTCGATGATGTTCCACGAAACGATGTCTGCCTGCGAGATGGCCGCTCGCGCCACTCCGGAAATCGGCTTTTTCGTCACCGGATCGTAGAAGCAGACACTGTCCCCGAGTCCGTAGATGTGCGATGAAAGTTTGAGGTGCGGGGTTTGCGGGAGGCACTCCATGCCTTCGCCCACAACCGCACGTCCGCGGCTCCCCGTCTCGAGTTGTGTTTTTGAAAGGATCGAGGGCGCCTTTACGCCTCCGGTCCAGACGAAGATGTCGAATGGGACGCGCTCGCCGTTCTCGAGGGTGACTGCGTTTGGGCCAGCGGAAGAAATTTTTCTGCCGGTTATCGTGTGAACGCCCAAAGATTGAAGGCGTACGCTTGCCGCTTCAATGATGCCCCGATCAAACCCAGGCAGGATGTTTTGATCTGCTTCTATGAGCGTTATGGAGAGCGCGGAATGTGCAGGCTGTCCCGCAGAAACTTGGTCCCGTGTTCCGAATCCATTTTGAAATTCTGCCGCGAGCTCAACTCCCGCCGATCCTGCGCCCCCGATTACGACACGGATCGCGGAGGATTTTTCCGTCGCCAGTTTCCAAACGGCGTCTCTGATGTGGATCGCGTCAACGAAGGTTTTGAACGGGAGTGAATGTTCCTTAAGGCCGGGAATGCCAAAATAGTTCGGTTCGGATCCGAGCGCGATCACCACAAATTCCGCTCGGATGCTCTCTCCGCCGTGAAACTGGATGTGGCTTTGCTCAAGATCGATATGTTCTATCCGATTTTTTATGAACGCGGCAGGAAGATTGCGAAGAAGCGCAGTTATGTTATACGTGGCAATCTCGTGAAGTTTGCAGGCCGTCGCCGTTTCCTTTGAGGTGGTCGCGACTTCGTAGAGCAGGGGAGTGTAGGTGTGGTGGTCGTTGTGGTCAATGAGAACTACTTTGTATCGGTCGAGCAAGTCGAGACGCGCGAGCTTTCGGGAAATCACTTTCGCCGCCCGCAGTCCTCCGAATCCTGCGCCGAGTACCGCAATTTTTTTTGGTTCAGGCATTCTACAATTATACCGAGGTCTGGGGTATAATAAAACCGTTGCTATCTATCATTTCCGCGCAGGCGGGGATCCAGAAAAAAAGATAGTAAACTTCGATGTTCGCGGGAATAATACAGAGTTCTTATTTTGGATTTTAACCGAATGATTAATTTTTTAAGCAAGGCGCATCAGAAAAATTTGAAGGGCATCGCGCTTGTGCGGCTCGATTTTAACACCGCAGACGACTGGCGCCTGCGCGCGGCCCTACCCACGCTTAAGTTTCTGGGCGCCCGCTCCGAGAAAGTGGTTATAGTGGGCCACCGCGGCAGGCCGCACGCGCTCCGAGGCGATGCGGGCGGCGCCCTGCCTCTGTCGGAAAAGACATTCAGTCTTAAAGCGGATTCACTGCGGCTTATGAAGTTTCTTCGAAAAAAGGTTTATTTCGTGGAACGCTTGGATTTTCAAAAAATCAAGGAAGCGGTGTGCGCGGCTCCCCGCCGGTCTTTTGTTTCTCTCGAGAACATCCGTTTTTTCAAAGGAGAGACAGAAAATAAGAGCGAGCTTGGAAAGGCCCTTGCGTCCCTCGCGGATTTTTATGTAAATGAGGCGTTTGCCGTTTCTCATCGGGCGGATGCGTCCGTGGTCGCCGTTACGAATTTTTTGCCTCACTACGCGGGCTTTGGATTTGAAAGAGAGATTCGGTCGCTCTCCGCGGCGATGGAATCGCCGACGCATCCTCTCGTCGTTGCGTTGGGCGGGAGCAAAACCAGCGATAAGCTCGGTGTCTTGAAATATTTCAGGGCAAAGGCGGATTATTTTTTGATCGGCGGCGCCGCGGCAAACACGCTTCTTTTTTTGAAGGGGGTAAACGTGGGCGTGTCTCTTATTGAGAAAGATAAAAACAGCTTAAAAAAAATTCAAAGTGTTTTGCGGTATAAAAACGTTGTCCTGCCGACAGATTTTCGGTGGGAGGGTGGAGCAATTTTGGATATCGGAGAGAAAACTGCGGCGCTTTTTGCGAGTGTGCTTGGGAGAGCGAAAACGATAATCTGGAGCGGCACGATGGGCGTGGCGGAGCGGAAGCCGTTTAGTCGCGGGAGCGTGGCGGTCGCGCGAGCGATTGCGGCGAATCGGCGGGCGTTTTCCGTCGCGGGCGGCGGCGAGACGGTCATGTTTTTGAAACAGCACGGGCTCGACAAAAAATTCAGCTTTATTTCCACCGGCGGCGGCGCCATGTTGGAATTTTTGGCGGGGGAAAAACTGCCGGGGATAGTTGCTCTAGAGAAATCCAAGAATAAATAAGAATAAATTGTGCGACTTCATACTTTCTAATTCGCGCGAATTAGAAAGTATGAAGAGTGCGAAAATATGAAAACATGATACAATACCGACCATGAGACAATTAGAGAAAATTTTTAAGGGTCTCGCGAACAAACGACGCTTGCATATCATTAAACTCTTAGCAAAAAAGAAAGAATTGTCAGTTACTGATATCTCTCGCGAGATCAATCTTTCTTTTACCTCAACCTCCAAGCATCTCGCGATACTCCGTCAGCTCGATATTCTTGATCGTCGACAAGAAAGCTTGACGGTTTATTATCGACTTGCAACGCCCCTGCCGCCAGTACTTAAACTACTTTTTCTCACCCTTTCTAATTCCCTCCTTCGTTAAAACTTCGGCGGGCAAGCGCGCGAATAGGAAAATAAGAAAAATAGAAGGGCGTCGGAGTTGCACAATCTAATGCCTAGCAACGAACAAAAAACGTGTCAGAATTGCAAAGCGTCTTTTGTTATCGAACCGGACCCACAGCCCCAGTTTCAGAAAACTGGAGCTGGACTCCGCTCTGCTATACACTGATTCAATGTCTTCCACTGAAACTCGGGTATGTCAAAATTGCAAAGCGTCTTTTGTCATAAACGCTTCGGATTTTGATTTCTACAGAAAAATAGACGTCCCGCCGCCGACGTTTTGCCCGGAGTGTCGGGCGCAGAGGCGGATGTCTTTTTGGAACGAGCATAATTTGTACCGCAAAAAAGAATTGCTCGAGGGGAAAGAAATATTTTCAACCTATCCCGCCCATGCGCCCATAAAAATCTATGAACATACCTATTGGTGGTCTGATGCGTGGGATGCCATGGAGTATGGGCGGGAATATAATTTTTCTCGGCCGTTTTTCGAACAACTGCGAGATCTTATGCGTGCTATCCCGCGTTCCTCGCGCGAGATCAAGACTCTAACCAACAGTGATTATTGCGATAACTCCAATAATCTTAAAAATTGCTATCTGTGCTTCGATGCGAGCTATTGCAATGATTGCATATACGGCGTGCAATGTAGTCGTAGCAATCAATCATTAGACATCCTTTTTGTCTCTAGGATGGAACTTTGTTATGAGGTTTTCTCTGCAAATCGCTGTTTTCAAACATTTTTTACCATCGAGAGTGATAATTGCCGAAACGTATGGTTTTCGCGCAATTGCTACGATTGCGATCATTGCTTTGGATGCGTAAATCTTCGGCACAAGCAATACCATATTTTCAATGTGCCTTACAGCAGAGAAGAATATGAACAAAAATTAAAAGAGCTTAACCTCGGCTCGTATGCGTCTCTTCAAACTCTAAAGTCAAAAACTCGGAATTTTTG
>CAYJRG010000017.1:0-9837 GCA_964372585.1 uncultured Candidatus Saccharibacteria bacterium | reverse complement strand
CCCGAGCCGACGTTCCGAAAAGAAAAATATAAAGACTACACAGCCCAGCGGCCGAAGGCGCCCGACGAGCTCGGGGCTCATAACCTTGAAGCGCGGGAATTTTTTCCGGCGTTCGGGATACGGGTTTTTGAAAAGCCCGGGTTTGAAGCCGACGACCTCATCGCCACGCTCGCGGAGAAATTCCGCGCCGAGCCGGATGTGCGGGTGGTGGTCCTGACCGGAGACCGCGACACGCTCCAGCTTGTGGAGGGCGAAAAGGTGGCGGTCCAGATTTTTAAAACCGGCATCAGCGAAACCGTCATCTACAGCGAAAAAGCGGTGATTGAAAAATATGGCCTGCGTCCCGACCAGCTCATAGACTACAAAGCCCTCGTGGGCGACGCCTCCGACAACATAAAAGGCGTGCCGGGCGTGGGGCCGAAAACCGCAACCGCGATCCTCGCGCGTTTTGGCACGCTCGAGAACGCGTATGAGCATCTCGGCGAAGACCCAAAACTCGAAGCGCGACTCGCGCCGTTCAAAAGCGAGGCCTCTTTGGCGAAGAGTTTGGTAACGCTCGAGCGGCACGCGCCGATCGAAGTCGGCGACATAAAATCTCTCGAGCTGAATTATTCCGAAGACGAAGTGAGAAAATATTTTGCGCGCTGGGGATTCGAGGCGCTCATAAAGCGGCTCGACGGAGCGGCCCAACTCGCCGCGACTCCGAAAAAAGTTAAGCCGAAAGAACCGCCGCGGCTGTTTTGAGTTGGACCGCTGTTATTTGTCATTACGAGCCGTTCGAGGCTCTGAGGAGCCATCAGGCTCTCAAAGAGCGGAGCGAAGCAATCTAGATTGCTTCGTCGAAGACTCCCTGCCTGCCCTGCCTCGCCAGCAGGCGGGCGGCAGGCAAGGCGCCGAGGGCGAAGAAGCGGTCTCTCGAAAGGCACTATCGGCGAGAATTTCATATTCCCAAATTGCCGTTTGAAGCGCGCGGTGATATGATTTTTGGAACGTGCAAAAGAATTTTTTTGCAGAATTGAAAAAAGCGTTCACATGGCCGGAGTTCGGGGTCATCTGGGCGGTTCTCGGGCTTGCCGTTGTTGCTCTCGGCATATCTGCGTTCTACGTTCCTCCCGTTCTCCTGTTTATCGAGGCGGCGGTTTTTGTTGCGGTGGCTGGAATACTGTGGGCGGGAGTATACAGATTGATTCGCTTGGATCGGGAAACCGCGATCGGGCGGAATGAGTTTAGGAGCATGTTGGTCAATCTCGAGGACGGCCTCATTGTGTACGACAAGGATTTTAAGGGGTTGTTTTTCAATCCCACGGCCGAAAAACTTTTCAACATAAGCGCGGCCGATGTGATTGGCCACGAATTTCAGCCACAAGACGTGGAAAAACCGGGCTGGAAAATTTTGGCGCAGGTGATGTTCCCTTCGATTGCCCCCATGGTGGTAAGCCGATCGCCGGCCGGCCGGTATCCGCAGATATTAGACATTTCATTCCAGGAGCCGACACTCGAGTTCCGGGTGTCCACACTGCAGGTGGGCGACGGCAATGAGCCGGGCATCGGATTTATGAAGGTGATTCACAATCGAACGGCGGAGGTGTCGCTTATGAAGTCGAGGAACGATTTTTTGACGATCGCGTCTCATCAGCTCCGCACGCCGGCAACAGAGATCGCCTGGGCGCTCGATTCACTGCTCGGAGACCCGTCTCTGAATTCCGAAAGCAAAAAAATTGCCCAAACGGCGAAAGAGGCAAGTCAGGGGCTTACCGAGATTGTGGAGGATTTGCTCAATGTCTCAAGCATCGAGGAGGGACGCTTCGGATACACCTTCGCGCCCGCGGACATTGTTGATCTCGTCGCCACGTTGCTTGAGCGGCTCGTGTCGCTCGCCCAGCGGACCGGCATCATGATTTATTTCGACAAACCGAAAGTCCCCGTGCCCCAGCCGTTCATTGACCGACAAAAGCTTTCTCTCGCGCTCGGGAACATTTTGGAAAACGCGATTCGATACAACACGGAGCGCGGCGAGGTGGTGGTGCGGGTGAGAAAACTCGAAGACAAGCCGTTTATTGAAGTGAGCGTTACCGACACCGGCATCGGCATATCGGAGCAGGACATCGAAGATCTCTTCAAAAAATTTTTCCGCTCGCGGAGCGCCGCCAGATCGCACACAATCGGTTCCGGCCTCGGGCTCTACATCGCGAAAAATATCGTGCAAGCCCACGGCGGGGAGATTTGGGTTGAATCGGAGCCGACGCGCGGCAGCACGTTCCACGTTACCTTGCCCACGGAAGCGCGGTTGATTCCGGAACAGGAAGTGGCAACGGAGGGGTAGAGCTCATCTCAAAAGTTACATCTCAAATCTCAAAACTAAAAACTAAAACGTAGCTTGAGCAATTTCTTTAGGTGTCGTATTATGAGCGTATTAATAAAATTTTAGATACATGAGTGCTAAATACATTTTCGTTGTCGGCGGCGTGATGTCGGGAGTGGGCAAGGGCATCGCCTCCGCGTCCATCGCGAAGATTTTGCAGGCGCGCGGTTTGGAAGTAACGGCGCTCAAAATTGACCCGTATGTGAACGTGGACGCGGGCACCATGAACCCGACCGAGCACGGCGAGGTGTTTGTGCTCGACGACGGAACGGAGTGCGACCAAGACATGGGCAACTACGAGCGGTTTCTCGACAGGAATCTCTCGAAGGGAAACTATATGACGACGGGGAGCATTTATCTTTCCGTCATTCAGAAGGAGCGAAACTTGGAATACGGCGGCAAGCAGGTGGAGGTGGTGCCGCGGATACCGCTCGAAGTCATTGATCGGATAAATAAAGCCGCGGCGCGAACCAAGGCGGACGTCGTGATCACGGAGATCGGCGGAACGGTGGGTGAGTACGAGAATATTCTTTTTTTGGAATCGGTGCGGATGCTGAAGTTGAAGCGGCCGGGCGACGTGGCACTCGTGCTCGTGAGTTTTTTGCCTTCGCTCGGCGCCGGCGGCACGGAGCTTAAAACCAAACCTACCCAGCACGCCGTCCTGAGCTTGAACTCCGTGGGCCTCCACCCCGACATTATTTTGGGGCGGGCGCCGGTGCCGCTTGACCGGAAGCGGAAAAATAAAATCGAGTTCATGTGCAGTTTGGGGAAGGGGGACGTGATTTCCGCGCCGGATGTGAAAAGCATTTACGAAGTTCCCATGAATTTTGAAAAGGACAAGTTGGGAGATAGGATTTTGTCGAAGCTTTCGCTTAAACCACGCGCGAGGGATTTTAACGGTTGGGGGCGTTTTGTAAAAGCGATCCGCACGGCGAAGCGTCCGGTGAAAATCGGCATCGTCGGAAAATATTTCGGGTCGGGAAATTTCGTGCTGACGGACTCCTACATTTCCGTCATCGAGGCGGTGAAGCACGCGGCGTATTCGTGGAAGGTCGAGCCCCGCATAGAATGGATTGACTCAGGAGATTTCGAAAAGTCTCCCAAAAAACTTCAGGAGCTTTCCCGCTACGACGGGATCATCGTGCCCGGGGGATTTGGCGCCCGCGGCGTCGAGGGAAAAATCGAGGCGATTCGCTATTGCCGCGAGCGCAAGATTCCGTTTTTGGGTTTGTGCTACGGCATGCAGCTTGCCGTAATTGAGTTTGCCCGAGATGTTGCCGGCCTATCCGGCGCTCACACGACAGAAGTTGATCCGAACACGAAGCATCCGGTGATCTGCATCATGCCGGAGCAGAAGTCAAACATTGCGGAGAAAAAGTACGGCGCCACCATGCGCCTCGGGGCGTATCCGGCCGTGCTCAAAAAGGGCACCATTGCCCAAGCCGCCTACGGAAAAAATCTGATCTCCGAGCGGCACCGCCATCGGTATGAGGTAAACCCAGACTACATTTCAAAACTCGAGAAAAAGGGGCTTGCCTTCTCGGGTATTTCTCCTGACCGCCGGCTCATGGAAATTGCGGAATTGCCGCGGACGGCGCACCTATTTTTCCTCGGAACCCAATTCCATCCCGAGTTTAAGAGCCGGCCGCTTTACCCACACCCGCTTTTTAGGGAGTTTGTGAAGGCGGCGCTTAAGAAGAAAAAATAATTTTCAACAATGATTTTTGTCTCTGTCATCCCCGCGCAAGCGGGGATCCAGGGAAAAGGGGAATGTGGATTCCCGCTTGCGCGGGGACAAATCTGGATTCCCGTTTTCACGGGAATGACAACAAACGCGTAAGTCCTAAATTAGGAAAAGATGCTTATCTTTTTATACGGCCCCGACGACTATCGGCGCGAAGAAAAAAGGCGTTCCATCAAAGAAGAATTTTTGAAAAAAAACTCGGGCCTTTCTGCGGGCAGTTTCGATCTCCTCGAACCGGAGGCGCCGGAGCAGTTCAGAAATTTCATCCGCGCCCAGTCCATTTTTGAAACTAAAAAAATCGTTTTCGTGGAGCATGCGTTCGACATAGACCCTCATGAGTCGCTCATCAAAGAACTAACGGCGCTCATTGAAAACAAAAACACAACCGTCGTGCTCTCGGAACGGGGAAAGCCACTTAAAGCATTTTCGTTTCTTTTAGAAAAGCCCGTCCTCGCGCAGGAATTTAAAAATCTCGAAGGAAAAGAGTGGGAGCGGTTCATTGCGAGCGTAGCCAAGGAGCGGGGGGTGGAGTTTGAAGCAGGCGCGCTCGGTTTCCTCGCGCGCGTCTACGCCGGAAATAGCTGGGGGCTGGTAACAGAACTTGAAAAGGTACGCACGCTCGGCACGCGCCCCGTTTCGCAAAAAGATCTCGAAGCCGCAATGCTTGAGGCCGTGCCCGATTACTGGGGGCTTATGAACGGCCTCCGGAGTCCCGACCTCGGCCGGCGTCTCTCGGCGCTTCAAAAACTATTTTCCGCGAATGAACCCGCGGCGAAAGCATTTAACATCCTCTCTTCAATGTGGAAAGAAAAGGCGCGGCAGTTCGCAAACTACGACCTCAAAATAAAATCCGGCAAGCTTGAATACGAAGAAGCACTTCTTGATACGGTTTTGGGATGATGCGCAGTATTTCCTTGCGCTAGTTCTGAAAGTGTGAAATACTGAAAACATGATAAAAAGCATCACTATTAATGACCGCGGAACATTAACGCTTCCCAAGGAATTGCGGCGAAGACTTGGTTTACAGGGCAAGGGCCAGGTGGTTGTTGAAGAAACCGAGAACGGCGTGTTTCTGCGTGCTGGCGCTACATTCCCGATTGAAATGTACACCGAGAAACGAATAGCCGAGTTTAGCGGCAACAACGAAAAAGCCCTTGATCGGTATCGCCTCAAGATCAAAAAATGAGGGTGTTTTTGGACGCGAACATTCTTTTTTCCGCCGCGTATCCGCGCAGTCGGATGGGCACGTTTTTATTAGTGCTGTTTAGACACGCCCGGTGTTTGGCAAACGCTTATGTTGCGGAGGAAGCTCGTCGTAATTTAGAAGCAAAATGTCCCGCAGGGCTCCCGAACCTTGTCGCCATTCTCAAAAAATGTGAGTTTGTTCATACGCTTACGGTCGAGCTTGGGGTCAATCTTCATGCAAAGGATGTGCCGGTTCTTGGCGGAGCGATCGCGGGCCGCGCCACTCATCTTCTGACTGGCGACGAGCAAGACTTCGGCTCGCTGTTTGGTAAAACCATTTCTGGGGTGAAAGTAGTCTCGCCGCGGATGTTGGCTGACGAGCTAGTTCGCCAGAGATTTTTGGATAAAAAGAATTAGCCGGCAAGTTCGATTGCGAGGAGTTGGCTAAGTCTTGATTTTAATCGACTCGCCTTATTTTTTTCTATCACCTTGCTTTTCGCGGCTTTGTCGAGCGCTTGGTAGACTTGTGGCAGGAGCTTGGCCGCTTCGGCGGCGTTTTTTCCGGCGGCGAGCTTCCGATAATTTTTGACCAATTTTTTATAGGCCTCTTTTCTTTTTATGTTGCCGCTCGCGCGCCGTTTGTTCTGACGCAGGGCTTTTTTCGCTGATTGGGTGATGGGCATGGTAAGTAGATTAAAAATAAAAAATGAAAAATCAAAAACAACCGAACATCGGTGAGTATAGTATGGGGCATAAAAAAACACAAGGCGGCCCGGGGCAATATGATTTTCCACTACCTTCTTCTATAATAGAGGCATGATCTCGAGTATCGAGGGAATGTTATCTTTGAAGGGGGAACGCGGAGTGGTGGTGGAGGTGGGCGGAGTGGGGTTCATGGTGTTTACAAGCGCGCGCGTGATCCGCGCGCTCCCCGCTGCGGGAAGCAAAGTGAAGTTTTTCTCGCATCTCCACGTTCGGGAGAACGCGATCGAGCTCTATGGCTTTCCATCGCGGCCGGAGCTTGAATTTTTTGAGGCGCTGATTTCGGTAAGCGGGGTGGGGCCCAAATCCGCGCTTGCCATTTTGGGCGTTGATAAGTTTGAAAACATCGCCGCCGCGATTCGGGAGGGGAGGCCCGATCTTTTGACCCGCGCGTCCGGCATTGGGAGAAAGATCGGGGAGCGAATCGTGCTCGAGCTCAGAACCAAAGTGTCGTCCGTTGAGTCCGAGTCATTCGTAGGAAAAATGGAGGCCGACACCGATCTTATTGAAACGCTTGCGAGCTTGGGTTACCGCAAAGAACAGGCGAAGTCCGCGCTCGAAAAAGTGGACGGCAAAATTAAGGGGCTCGAAGACCGGCTCAAGGCCGCGCTTAAAATTTTGGGCGGGAAAGGATAGGGTGTAGCCATTAGCGACTAGGGTATGGAAAATGAAAAAGGCTGTATTTGGGAGAAAAATCAAAGATTAAAAATTAAAAATAATGAGCCCCGCCCCGACCGCGGTCGGGGCGGGGCGGTTCCATATTTTTGATATTTGATATTTAATTTTTTGATAATACTCTCTTCTTATTATGAAACTAACTTTTTACGGCGCGGCGGGGGAGGTGACCGGCTCGAACTATTTACTTGAGTCAGGGGTCAGGGGTCAGGAGTCAGGAGTTTTGATTGACTGCGGCCTCCACCAAGGGAGCCACTATGCCGAGGGCCAAAACTTCGAGCCGTTTGAATATGACCCCCGCGGGGTCTTGGCGCTTCTCGTAACCCACGCGCACCTCGATCACACGGGCAGGATTCCGAAACTCGTGAAGGCGGGTTTCCGCGGGAACATTTACTCAACCCCCGCGACGCGGGATTTTGCCGAGCTCATGCTCCTCGACTCCGAGCACATTCTCTCGAAAGAAGCCGCGCGCGAGGGCAGGGAGCCGATGTATACAGCAGAAGATGTCGTGAAAGTGATGAAGCTGTGGAAGGGAGTGGAATATCACCGCGCGTTCCGCCTCGGCGACTTGGACGTCGAATTTCTCGACGCGGGGCACATTTTGGGCTCGGCGATCATAAAAATTAAAGCCGAGGGGAAAACACTCGTCTTCTCCGGCGACCTCGGCAATTACCCCGCCCCCATCATCCGCCCGACGGAGAAAATACATTTTCCGGTTGACTACTGCGTGCTCGAATCCACCTACGGCGACCGGATTCATGAAAACATTGACAAGCGAAAAGAGATGCTCGAAGCGGTGATTGAGGAGACGGCGCGTTCGCGGGGGACGCTCATCATTCCCGCCTTCGCGCTCGAGCGGACGCAAGAACTGCTCTACCATCTGAACCAGCTCTTTGAAGAAAAGCGAATACCCCGCGTGCCCGTGTTTATGGACAGCCCCTTGGCCATCAAGCTCACGGCGGTTTACAAAAAATACGAGTATTATTTCAACAAAGAAACGCGGGAGGTTGTCCGCTCTGGCGACGACATCCTAAATTTCCCCGGCCTGCGCCTCACGCTCACCACCGAGGAGTCGAAAGAAATAAACTATGCGCCGTCCCCGAAAATCATCATTGCCGGCTCCGGCATGTCGCAGGGCGGGCGGATTTTGCACCACGAAATTCGCTACTTGCCCGACCCAAAGAGCACGATTTTGTTCGTCGGGTATCAGGCCGTCGGTTCGCTTGGGCGGCAGATTATGGAGGGCGCCGAGGAGGTAAAAATCATGGGCGAGCCGGTTCCGGTGAGGTGCAAAAAAGTTGTCATCCCCGGGTATTCCGCCCATGCCGACGGGCCGCATCTTCTCGAGTGGGTTCGGCCGATGCGAACCACGCTCAAAAAAGTTTTTCTCGTGCACGGAGAAGAATCCTCAAGCGCCGCGCTTGCCGAAAAAATCCGCGCCGAGCTTGCCGTCGCGGTGGCCGTCCCCCGCGCCGGCGAGTCGGTGGAGTTATAAGGGGATAGCGAGGTTGTTTGAAAACCTATTTTGCATATTTTTTGTAAAATCGAGCAGGACGTGGTATAATTGCTTCATGAAATTCAGAGAAGCTCTCTTTTGGGACACGAATCCCAAATGGATAGACACCAAAAAAAACGCCCCATACATCATTGAGCGAGTGCTTGATTTTGGCCGAGATGTCGAGGTCAGGTGGTTGCGCAGCTTTTATAATCGCTCCACAATCAAGAATGTGGTCGCCGCGTCTCGGTGCTTGAGACCGGAAACAAAAAATCTGTGGACACTTCTTCTAAAAAATTAGATTTTCACTGGGAAGCGGTTCCGAAGCCGACCAAAAAGGCTTTAGATTTTCTTTCTGGTCAGAAATGGCTTGGCAGATTCGGATGGTATTTGGCGGGCGGCACCGCGCTTGCTCTGCAAACCAGCCATCGCACTTCGGTCGATTTGGATTTTTTTACAACCGAGGCGAGCTTTGAGCCAACCGAAGTCACCGGCCACTTTAAGGGAAATAAAAATTGGGAGATAACGAGCGATAGGCCAAGCACTATTTATGGCACGCTATTCAGGTCCAAGGTTAGTTTCATTGCCTACCCTTTCTTTATGCCGAAAAAAGAATGTATCCGCTATGGCGCGATAAAAATTTTACAGCCGCAGGACATTGCGGTGATGAAAATAATCGCCGTTTCCCAACGGGGCAGAAAAAGGGATTTCTTTGATCTGTATTGGTGCGCGCATCATCTCGAACCTCTTGAAAAGATCTTAGGACGCCTCGCGGAACAATATCCGTCCGTCGCCCACGATTACCACCACATCATTAAAAGCCTCGTATATTTCAAAGATGCAGAGAGCGATCCGCCTCTCATGCTTCACTTTGACGCGAGCTGGGATAGGGTCAAAAAATTCTTTACGAAAGAAATTAAGAGAATAGCTTTCAAGTTTGTATAAAATCTATCTGTTGCCCAGTATTCCCATTTTCCCCGTATGCCGCAAGGCACAAATACACGCTCGCGCGAACCGCGAGCGTTGTTTTTTTGGTTTGGCCGATGGTTCAGGAATTAAAGTTGCTCAAGAGGTGAACATGGGTTATTATTTCAACATGGAACATTGGTCTATAGATATAAAAAAACTAAAAAAAGACCCGCGGGCATACTCCATTTGGAAACTCGAACAGATGATCAATTTTGGATTGCGGGATGGGAAAATCAGCAAGCGAGAACTTTCTTTGTATTGGGACGCCGTCAATCTCGATCCCCACAAAAGAAGACTTCTTTTTCTTATGTTAAAACGATAATGTCCGTATTGTCGAAAAATCAAAGACACCTTCTTTTGATTTTAAGCGGAGAAAAAAATATCTGCGACCGCTTTTATCTTACTGGAGGCACTGCGCTTGCCGAATTTTATCTTGAGCACCGACTATCGGAAGACCTAGATTTTTTTTCAGAGGATGAGTTTGATCCCTCCGCCGTTTCCGTGGCGCTCCGAAAAGTTCAAAAAGAAGCTTGCATCAAAGCCGTTCGTTACGAGCAGAGTTTCAATCGAAATTTGTTTTTTCTTGAATTGGAAGGCGATACGCTCAAGACGGAGTTTACCTATTTCCCTTTTCCGCGGATCGAG
>CAYJRG010000016.1:0-10336 GCA_964372585.1 uncultured Candidatus Saccharibacteria bacterium | reverse complement strand
CAGATTTTATTATCTGGCAAGTCTCCTCTTTGTGTTCGCCATCCCGCTGGCTTTTGAGGGATTTTTTATTTTCGGCCGAATAAATAAGATTTACCTTCTTATATTCGTGTCGGGGATTACGTTCACGGGAAGTGTGTGGGACATCTGGGCCAGCCGCCACGGCAAAAAAGACCCGATCTGGATTTGGCAATGGAACGAGAAAGAAACCCTCGGCATCAAACTGTTCGACCTCCCAATAGAAGAATATCTGTTCTACGTCGTAAGCAGTGCGTACATCATCTTCACGTGGGAGACGATTCGCTTTTTCTCCGAAACAGGGAGTGTCTCTGGCCTTATTTTTCCCGCACTTGCCATACTCTGGTCCGCGCTTTCCATCGGAATACCATACGCGCTCGGATTTCGAGGGAAGGATAAGTTGTGATTTTGTAACCCCTCACACCACATCTCGCCGATACTGCTTTTTGGGAGACCGCTTCGCCCTCGTATCTCCTTATCTGTAAACTCCTAACCTATGCCGAGGGCTGCACTTCGCTTAAGTCTCCCAAAAAGCAGTATCGGCGAGATGTTTCGGTTTAACATTCTGGGCAGTGTGAGGAGTTACGATTTTTTTGACAAGCAAGAATAGTCGGCGTACCCTATGTGGAGCAAAGGAAACGTATGATTAAAAAAGAAAAGGGTTGGGTTCGGATCGCGGGGAATGCAAAGAAGGTTCGGGAGGGTAGCAATCTTGGGTGGAGATGTTTTCTTGGCAACGCGGAGGGAATAAAACCCGATGAAGAAATACCACTTACACACTTTTTGTGTTCTGGAAACGCAACTCAAGACAATTTTATTCCGGGTATTAACCCAAGGGGTGGCGAAAAAGGAGAAACAGTGCTTGCGTGGATCGATCTCTTCGGCGATGCCGAAATTGACCAAAACGACGTTCTTCACATCACGCTTCGCGACCCCGCTGGCACGGCGCCATAACTAAAAAACACGGTACAACTTCCCCCGCGCGGCGTCTTCGCCGCGCGGGGCTTTTTGTTTCAAATGCAGACAACGTTTCCCCTACTACTCCTCTTCTTCTCTCACCTCTTCTCTCACCTCACCCCCCTCATCCCGAGACCGAGAAGGAGCATACGATCGGCCGGTCTGGCTCTGCGCCTTTCGCAAAAGCTCGCGCTGAACAAGCCGCGCCTTTGTTTTATCTAGCGCGGGGAGCACCACTTCAGAAGGAACCGAGCCGCCGCCTCCGACGTTCGTTACAATGATCAAATGCCCGACCCCAACCAGGCGGTCGAGTATACCGCGCTTCACCGTCACATGCTGTATTTGGTGGTAGACGATACCCATTTCGTGTTTCAGAAAATACCCGCGCGTCACGCGAAAAAATTCGTCGTCAAACTCGAATGAATACCCGCGGTATTCAAAAAAGCTCCGCAAGAAAACAAACACAGCGAAACCGATCCACATAAGGAACAAGACATTCACCGCGAAATCGCTCCAGTCGCGGTATGTGGCGGGCACCAGACCCCTCTGCGTCCACAGCAGAAAAACAAAAATAAATAATATAAGCGGCCACTTCAAATACCGGTTCAAGAAAAACAGAAATGCGCGCGTGCCGAGCCGATGCGTTCCGGAAAGATCCATATTTTTATTATCGCACAAATCTCCGCAACCTCAAGCCCCCAAATCTTTGCATCACGCATCGAAACATCGCTATTTAACCATACTCGTGATAGAATATGGTTAATGAAAACAACGGAGAAAGTAAAAAGCGTGCTAGACAGGAAATTTCAAAAAGTGCAGAAGACGCCCGCAAGCTTCGATTTCTTTGTGGCGATCCATGACTTTGTCGAACACATCGAACTCAACTCATCGCTTTCGGGCAGTCTTTCGCCCCGCATAAAACTTAATAAGGAACTCAACATCCCCAACAAATACGGCTACTTGAAGCAGATTTATCAGGGACTTGAAGACGCCGGCGATACATCCGATGCCGATCTTGGGCATACACGGTACGCGGCACTTGTCGAGCTCAATAGAATCAGGAACAAAGACGTTTCGGAAAGCAACTCATTTTGGAAAAAGCGAGAGCTATCAAGACGGCTTGTAGGCGAAATTTATAGGCGGCTGAATCCTGATCAGCCGTAATCGCCGCCGTCGCAGTCATGCTCATAGACCACGTAACGATAAAAGTCTCCGCCGGCACGGGAGGCGACGGAGCGGTTGCCTTCAGTAAAATCATGATGAGCTTGGGCCCCACGGGAGCAAGCGGCGGGAACGGCGGAGACGCGTATCTCGAAGCGGTCGCCGACATCGGCGCTCTCCGGCACTTCCGCACGAAAAAAGTATTTTTTGCGGAAAACGGGCGCGACGGACGCGGTTCGTTCCGCGACGGGCACCGAGGCGAAGATCTCATCCTCACCGTCCCGCGCGGAACGGTGGTTAAAAATCTCACCACAAAAACAAATCATGAACTCACCCGAGTCGGCGAACACCTCCTCGTAGCAAGGGGCGGTATAGGCGGAAGGGGGAATTTTCATTTCAGGTCGTCTACAAACACCTCGCCCCGAGAGTTCGAGCGCGGCACTGGCGGTGAAACCTGCGCCCTCGAGCTCGAGCTCAAACTCATCGCCGACATAGGCCTCATCGGGCTCCCAAACATTGGAAAATCGAGTTTCCTGAACGCCGTCACAAACGCCCAGAGCCGCGTCGCAAACTACGCCTTCACCACGCTCGAACCCCACCTCGGCGCGTATGAAAATCTGGTGCTTGCCGACATCCCGGGTCTCATGGAAGGCGCGTCTTCCGGCAAGGGGCTCGGGATCAAATTCCTCCGTCACATTGAACGGACGCGCGTGCTCTTCCATTTTATAGACGCGGGCTCCATCGATCCCCACGCGGACTACAACACCATCCGCACCGAACTCGGAGCATACAATCCCCTCCTGCTTGCAAAAAAAGAATACATCATCATCTCGCGGGCGGACTTGGTAAGCGAAGAACAGCTCACGGAAGCGGTGCGCGCGCTTGCGCCCGAAGGCCGCGAAACGCTCCCACTTTCAATCAACGATAAAAAACTCATGACCGAAGCGCGAAAGTTGCTCACGCGAATCGGCACCGCGGATTGATTAAAAACCATTACCTCGGCAAAAACATGGGAAATCAAGCAAAAAAGACCCCTCCGATTCCGGAGGGGCTTGAGATTTGAACCGTGACAACCAGAGCGCGAGACTATCCCCTAGCTACCAGTTTGTTTTTTGCCTTTGCGCTTACCACTCACTCCTACTCCTTTCTGCTTGCGAATCTGCTTGCGAAGAAGCTGCTCTTTCTGTGCCTTTCTACATGTAAAAAAGGCTTGTTGCAGAGGACTCCACAGCATCGTGGACGGCTCGTTGATTCCTTCTTCTATGGCGAGTAGTAATGCGATAAGCCATTGCTCGGGGTCTTTTGGTGGATGCCAGCTTCTCCCTGCGGCAAAGTCTGTGGTAATCTTCACCACTAGTTTTTCGATGTGTTTTGATATCATGCGTCTTTCCTTTCTAGTGTTATGTGGTTTTGTTTTGATTTTCGAATGACGTTCAGAGTTGCATCAAAGAAACTCATCACCCAAATTTCTTCTTCGAGTTGTTTCGCTTTAAGGACTTCCTTCGAAAATGCCCTCACGAGGTAGCCGAAGATGAATAGGGCGCAGTCATCCACCCATTTCATCGCCTCCTGTGCTATGGGCGTAAAATGCCTTTTGGCGAATTTCTTCTTCTGTGGATCAAGCCACGGCTCGTGCAGTGTGATGAACCGTTCCCGACTTGCTTCGTCCCATATTGTTTCGCCGGCAATGTGGCCGCGCATACCGATAACGAAGTACAGAATTGCACGAAGAATGTCCTCGAAGCCCCGTCTCCGCACAAGTTGAATTTTTGTGCTCTTGAAACGAAACATGAGGCGAACGACCTGTGTTCGTTCCTCGTATACCCGGCCACCCCTGTTGAAAAACATGCCATCCACCTCGTACATGGACCAGCCCCTGAAGGGAGGGGTGTATATGGCGATGCGCTTGGTCGCCTTTTCAAGAGGAGACTCTGGTGTTTCTGGCTTTTTCATCGTCCCATATCGATAAGGGTCAAAGAGGTTGGCGGGGTATTCGGCGAATTCAGTTAGCAAAGCTTCAACAGCGAAATTCCACCCTCTTCGGGAAGTATACTTCCGCGAACACCCCGCGCTCCCCGCGAGTGAATTTGTATGTCGATTCTGCCATACTGCTTCCCTTTCTTTTGTTGATTGTTTCCGTTGTCAATGAGCTCGTGAGCGAGCCCACGATACCTTGATATACCACCCGGAAGAGGGCGTACGTCAAACGATCTATCCCGCCACGAGCGTCCCTACGTCCTCTCCTTTCACAATACGCTTGATGTTTCCCCTCTCGAGGAGATCGAAAATCCTGATCGGCAGGCGGTGATCCATCGCAAGCGAGATCGCGGCATTGTCCATGATGCTGATGTGTTGGTTTTTCAAAGCATTCAAGTGCGAAATTTTTTTGATCTTCTTCACGTCTTTATATTTTTTCGGGTCCTTGGTGTAAATGCCGTCCACCTTCGTTGCCTTGAGCAGAATCTCGCAATCAAGCTCGAGCGCCGCCGAGACTGCGGCGGTGTCTGTGGTCACATACGGATTGCCCGTTCCTCCGCCGATAATCACCACGCGCCCCTTCTCGAGATGCCGAATAGCCCTCCGGCGGATGTACGGCTCGGCAACGCTGGCGACTCCGACACGCGACTGAAGCCGCGCCGGCTGGCCGTAATGCTCCAAAATATCAACGAGCGCCATGCCGTTCAAAAGCGTCGCGAGCATGCCCATGTAGTCGGCAGTCGCCCGCTCGATCCGCTTTTCGTGCACAACAAGCGATGCTCCGCGCAAAAAATTGCCGCCCCCCACCACAATCACGATCTGCGCGCCGGTTTCCGCAACCGTCTCGCGGATTTCCTCCGCAAGCCGGTCAATACATTTCGTGTCAATGCCAAAAGAACTCTTGCCCGCAAACTGCTCGCCGGAAAGTTTTAGGAGGATGCGCTTATACATTCCGGTCATTATGCCATATCGCGCGAAAAACCGAAATATCCCGCTTGCCTTGACTCAAACTCCATTTCGGCGATATAGTTCACCTCGGTAAACTCCCATCGGATACTGGACGAAGGTGAGTTCAAATTCACAAAAAAATACGAACGGCTCTCTCCCAGTATGAAAGAACCGCAATGGGCAATAACTGCCCAAGAAAGAAAAGCATGGCAACACATGTTCCCCTGATCAGTTCGGGCGTGGCGGGTCCGCTTGGTGTACTTCACTTGCCTCGTCTTTGGCTCAAAGTCTCACTGGAAGCGTGCGGCAAGCTCGCCGCGGGCTATCCGGGCATCGGCAAGGGCTACGACACAATGACTTGCAACGCGCTCGGCCTGGACCCCGAAGCGGTGAAGAAGTTCATCGCCGACGCCCGCCCCACCTACCCGCAGTTCGAAGGCTGGGTGAGGAAGCAGGCCGGCGTGAAGCTCGACAAGGCCACGCTCTACAAGCACAACCAGTCCATCCTCGGCTACCTCCACGACGACCTCACACGCAAGAGCATCCTCGATGCCAACGGCCTTGCCGACGACGGCTCGGTCAACCCCGGCGCCGTGGACTTGAACAACCTCGACGACTGGCTGGAGTTCTACAACGCGGAGCTGAAAACCGACGCGGAAAAAACAGAACCCGCTCCCGAACCAGCCCCAGCCGCCTAATCGCATGGCCCCCGCGACCGCGGCAACCAACATTCGCCCACCCGAGCAACTCGGGTGGGCGAATTTTTTATTGTGAATTACAAAATGCTCTCTTTCCAGTCATTGCGAGCCGCAGGCGAAGCCTGCCTGCCGGCAAGCGGCAGGCAATCTAAAACTCTAGATCGCCGCGCTCCTAAAGCGTCGCTCGCGATGACAAATAAAACCAAACCTACCCGTGCCCACCGGCTTTATACCGCTTGTAGATACCGAAGATAACACCGAGCGCAACAACAAGAAGAATAATCAAGAAAATCCCGAACGGGCCGTTCAGTGAAAAAGCAGAAGCGGAAGAAGCAAGTTGTGCGGTCCTCGAATCTTCAACTGCAACGCCGTTCAAGCACGGCCGAATGATTGATTGATCGCCGGAAGTAATCGTAACGTAGGCAACCTTGCCGCCCAGAGACAGGTAACTTTTCGAAATGCTTTCGCCGGTTCCAGACAACCCGTCGCTTCCGGTCCACACATACCGAGCCGTTCCAGCGCCGCCGGTCGAGGTGGCCTGCCACAAAACGCTATCGCCGGTTTTGAGCGAAACCGCCGCGGCAACACAGCTTCCATCAAGGGGTTGCGCGGCAATCGGGCGGGGCGCCGCCGGAGCGCGCGACACCACAGCGGAAGCCGCCACAGGAACGCTCACCAAAACCGAGTTTGTGCACGAACGCGTAACCGTTTCCGACCCCGAGGTTACAATCACGCTTCCATATTTTCTCCCCGTCGCCGCATACGTTTTGGGAAGAATGCGCGTCGAACCAGCAAGGCCGTCGGTGCCCGTCCACGAATAAAAGTACGAACCGTTCCCGCCGGAAACAACCGCCACCCACGAAAGTCCCGTGCCAATTCTCACTGAATCCGAATCGGCAAAACACGCCGCCTGAAGCGACTGATTCGCCGGAGCGACATACGAACTATTGTAGTACGGGACGTTATTCACAGACACAGAATTTGAACACACGCGCACCATGCTCTGCCCGCCGGAGAAAACGGTGAGTGAGGCCGTTTTGACCCCGGGCGAAGAATACGCCCGATACGCAGAATTTCCAGACCCGAAAAGATTATCTGTCCCGCTCCACGCGTACTGATATGAACCTGTGCCGCCATACACGGAAGACGTCCACGCCACAGTGTCATTCAAAAAAGCAGACGTCGCGCTCGGTGCGCATGTAACCTGAAGCGGCGCGTACGACTGATACGGCTGGTAGTACGGGGGCTGTTGGTTGTAGTAATTCTGGTTGTAAGTATTGTAGCCATAATAATTTGCATCGGAGATGTACGCCGAGTCGCAACTGCGGGTTATCGTCTGATTGCCGGAAGAAATAATAACGGTTGCAAATTTGCCCCCGCCCAAGTTGTACGACCGCGAAACAGTTGCCCCCGTGCCGTAGAGCCCGTCCGTTCCAGACCACTGGAATGAGTATGATCCCACGCCCCCCGACGCGGACGCGATCCAGTCAATAGTCTGCCCGACATTTGCCGTTCTCACGCTCGGATAGCAGGTGGCATTAAGTAGCGGCGCGTTACTCGGCGCATTCTGGTTTTCGTTAATGGAAACTACGGTGCTGCAGGAATGTGTAACCGGCGACACGCCATCGGAGGTAACTGTTACGCTCACCTGCTTTGCCCCGCCCTGATAATAGGCATAGTTAATAAAATTCGAAGCGCCCGTCTGAGCGGGATTATTGTCGGTGCCTGTCCAGCTGAAACGATACGAACTCGGAACGCCTCCGGTAACGGACGCCGTCCAGCGAACGCGGTCGCCGGCATTGATCGCCGACCGATCGGCCGAACACGACACAGAAAGCGGCTGATACTGCGTGGTAGTGGCGCCCACGGGCATCGAACACAAGAGGTTCGTAACGCCGTGGTTAAACCTCCGCGCGCCGAACCGCTCCAGTATATTAGAAATCGCGTTCCATCCAACAATGTAGTTGTCGCCCGGAGAATCGAAGCTCAACTCCCGATGAGAATAATACGTCGCGCGCTCATTCGAAAGCTGACACAGTTTTTCCATCGTAACGGCGTTCGCCTGATACCTGGTTCCGTTTGGAACATTCGAAAGATCGGCGTTAAAAACACACCGCTCCATGCCGCCGCTTACAATCACCACCGCGTCACTCGGACACGCCGTTACAGAGCTGGGATTATACGCAAAACCTACCGCCGGAAAGACGGCAAAAGAAGCAGCTATTACAAGAGCCGCCGCTCCTTTCCACGAAACAGCCGCCCTCTTCGTTTTTGAAACTAATCGGCTTATGTTCATCATGAGAGCAGATTATATGCTAAAGTATAAAATATGTCAACATATTGACATAAACATAGCTTTGTTATAACATCTACAACGTTCTTTAACAACTAACCCCCGCACCGCAGTAACTACAGTTATGAAAATAAAACTCGCCTCCGTCCTGTTCGTCCTCGTCCTCCTCGTTGCCCTTTCATCTCTCACCGGCTGTATCCTTCCCCACATCTTGAGGGGCGCCGAGGATCTCGGCGGAAAGCAGGTGGTGAACAACCTGAAACACACGGCGATCGTTAGCGACGGCCACGGGTTGCAATACACGCTTGCCCCCGGAGCAAGCGCGATCGTCAGATACCACGTCGGCTACACCACCGGCTATCATGGCGCCTATGGCAACGGCTATTATTCCGGCTGGGCGTCGTCTGGCAGGCGCGCCTGCCTCCTCGCGACGGTTTGGGACGCGGCCGGGAATTACCTCGGCGCCACAACCCACGACATCTACCCCGGCGACTGCACGCCGTGGGTGATCACCTGGTTCACTCCCCAGGCACAGTAAGGGACAATAACAACCGAAGGGTCGTAGCAATACGGCCCTTTCGCATTTTAAAAACGGGGCGCACAGCTATTTAAAAACTTGCGCACTACAAACACATCTGATAAAAATGAAAGCATGTTCAAAAGACTGTTTCGCGGCAAACTCGGAATCGCGGGGCTGGGGGTTTTTGTCCTCGTCATCGGAGGAATCGTTTTTGCCTCAGCAAACCGGAAAGAAGCTCACGCCATCATCGAAGTTACACAAGGAGAAATACGGGAGGAGGTGGTTATTACGGGGAAAACGACTCCGGTGCGTAAAATCGACCTCTCGTTCGAGCGCGCGGGCAAAGTCGCCCGCGCGCGGAAGGACGTGGGCGACCGCGTGGAGGCGGGACGGGTTATCGCAGAGCTGAATTCGAACGAACTCCTGGCCCAGCTTGGCCAAGCAAACGCGCAAATAGATATTCAAAAAGCAAAACTCGATGAGCTCGCGCGCGGAACGCGGCAGGAAGATCTCGATGTCACAAAGGCCGGACTCGCAAAAGCGGAACAAAGCCTCGCGAACGAGTACGGAAACGTGATCCAAATTTTGAACGACGCATATTCAAAGACAGACGACGCGGTCCGAAACCAGCTAAGCCCGCTCTTTTCAAACGCAGACAATCCGAATCCCCAGCTCACGTTTGCCGCGAGCGACGCGCAAGCCCAAATTGACGCGCAATCAGGACGAGTCGCCGTCGGCAACGAACTTGTCGCATGGAGAAATGAACTGAAGAACATGGAGCCTTTCGCGGATGCCGCAACGCTCGAAGACGCGATCGAAAAAACGCAATCGCGCCTTTCCATCATCCTCTCGTTCGTAAACCGGACGATGGATGCCGTCACAACATCCCCGTCGGGAAGCGCGGGGGCGTATAAAACGAACGTAACCGCCGCCCGTTCCGCCATAAACTCTTCGATCGCAAACGTAAACGCGAACGAGCAAGGCATCGCCTCGCAAAAATCGGTTGTGGAAGAAGCGCGGAGCAAACTTATACTCCAACTCGCCGGTGGGACGGAGGAAGAACTGCGAGCGCAAACGGCCGCGGTCGCGGAGGCGGAAGCAAACGCGTCCTTGATCAAAGCCCAGATCGAAGAGACCGTGCTCCGCTCGCCGGTTGCGGGAATCGTAACCAGACAAGACGCGAAAGTCGGGGAAGTTGTTCCCGCGCATACCGCAATCGCATCCGTAATCTCCGCGGACGCCTTTGAAATAGACGTGAACGTTTCCGAATCCGACATCGGGAAAATAAAACTCGGCAATCCGGTGTCCATAACCTTCGACGCGTTTCCCGCAGTGGTCTTCCGCGGCGCGGTTCTGAAAATTGATCCGGCGGAAACGATCATTGACGGGGTGGTAAACTTCAAAACAGTCGTTGAACTTGCCAAACCCGCTTCGCCAAAGCTACAGCGAGGCGAGCCAGACGAACGCTTGAAAAGCGGGCTCACCGCAAACCTTGCCATCGAAACGCTCAAAAAAACCGACGCGCTCATACTCCCGCAAGCGGCGATCATAGAAAAGAAGGAGGGGGCATTCGTCAAAAAATATAAAAACGGGTCATTCATCGAATCTCCGGTTACGCTCGGCATCCGCGACAAAAACGGGAACGTTGAAATTGTCTCCGGAGTCGCGGAGGGCGAACGCGTGGCAAACATCGGGCTCAAGAACCCATCTCAAAAATAACCCGCCCGCGATATGATTTCCGCCAAACACCTCGGGAAAAACTACGGC
>CAYJRG010000015.1:0-10357 GCA_964372585.1 uncultured Candidatus Saccharibacteria bacterium | reverse complement strand
TAAACGTATAGAAAAAATAGTGCGTCGGGGCTGAGCTATGGGCACGTAAAAACTTATCCACAAATCATTTTACCAGCGGTTTGGTATAATGTAAAAGTTATGGATCAGAGAAGAAGGACGCTCACATTGATTGCGGTTGTGGTCTTAGTTGTTGTCGCGGCGATTATTATATTTTTTGCCGTTCGTCCCGTCTCTGCGCCTGCTCCGACTGACCAAAATCAAGCTACCGCTACGGGTGATCAAACAACGCCCGCCGAAACTGACCAAAGTCTTGGAGCGGAGATATTTAAAAAATCTCAAAACCCCCTTGAGGACAAAGTGCCAGCGCTCTCTCCAGCGTCGAACCCAATAGAGGGCGCGTATACAAACCCCTTTGAATAAATAAAATGAGCGCCATCCTCTCTGGTACAAAGTTTTATTCAGTCATCGTTCTTTTGGGCGGCATTGCGCTTTCGTATGGAATGCTTGTGTACGCTCAAGAGACGGTTTCTCAAGGTCCCGGCGAGGAAAAAGTTCAAGCCGCCGGAATAACTTTCCCGGTGGCGGAGTTGGGAAATTGCGGGAGCAAAGAGGAATGCAAACAGTATTGCAACAGTCCGGAACATATCGAAGCGTGCGTCAAATTTGCCGAGTCGCGCGGCCTTATGGAGAAAAAGGAAGCCGACCAAGCGCGTAAGTTTGGCGCGAAGATTAAACGCGGAGAGGGTCCCGGTGGATGCAGGAGGCCGGAGGAGTGCAGGGCGTTTTGCAGCAATGTCGCGAATCTGGAAGCGTGCATGAAGTTTGCCGAGGAGCAGGGAATTAAAGACGAACATGTGGAACACGGGAAAAAAATTCTAGCGTATAAACGCACCGGAGGAGAGATGCCCGGGGGGTGCGCCTCCGAAGAAAGCTGTAGAACATACTGCGGTGATTTTTCGCACGCGGAGGAGTGTTTCGCTTTCGCGAAGAAAGCGGGTATATTACAATCTCGCGGGAACGCGGGGGCTCCCTCGGGACGGACGGGGTTGAAGCCGGTGAACCCGGAAGAAGACCTCGACGAGGGGCAATTCAGGAAACTTGTTGAACTCGCGAAAAGCGGGCAAACCCCGGGCGGGTGCAAATCTAAAGAACAATGCGAGGCGTATTGTGAAAGCGGCGCTCATGTTGAGGAGTGTGTTTCTTTTGGCGAGAAGGTAGGGTTTATAGAAAAAGATCAGGCGGAAAAAATCAGAAAAATCGGCGGCAAGGGCCCGGGCGGGTGCAATTCTCCCAAGTCATGCGAGACGTATTGCAACAACCCCGAGCATCGGGAGGAATGCTTCGCGTTCGCGGAGGAACACGGGTTTATCAAAAAGGAAGAGATTGAACATGCCAAAGAGGGGATGGTGCGTCTGCGCGCGGGTATAGAACAGGCGCCCGACGAAGTAAAAGCGTGCCTTCGATCCTCGCTCGGCGAAAACATCATCAAGGACATTGCCTCCGGCAAGCTCCTTCCCGGGCGAGACATCGGCGAGCGGGTGCGCGGCTGTTTTGAAAAATTCGGTCACGGAGGAAAGCCCGGGAAAATGTTTTCTGATGCGTCCGCGGAAGTGAAGAGTTGTCTCCGCGAGAAGCTCGGCGGCGATTTTGAAAGCATAGAGCGTGGCAAGACAATGCCTACGGCTGAAACTGCGGACACATTCCGTGTTTGTTTTCAAAAAATGCAGTTTGAGAAAGGAGGTTTTGACGGAGAATTTGGCGAAGATGGCAATCGAGGCGAGCAAGGCAGGCCGGGCGAACATGCCTCCAGAGATTTCCTTCGCAATGTTCCTCCTGCCGTGGCAGAATGTTTGAAGGCAAAATTGGGAGATGCTGGCCCGCAAAATACAAACGAGCCGCCCTCCGGCCTTAAGGAAAAAATGAGGGCATGTTTTGAAGATTTCCGGCCTGGAGACGGGGGAGATGCGGGAGGGGCGAGCGTCGATGGCGGCGGGCGAATGATGAAAGGCCCCGGCGGATGCGGCGGCCCGGAAGAATGCAAGACATTTTGCGCTGATCCATCTCATTCGGAAGAGTGCCGGAATTTCGGCCCTCCGAGAACTCGTGGCGGCGGACAAGAAAATCGTCCGGGGACGCGGCCGCCGCAGAGCGGAACGCGAGGGAGAGGCGGAGCAAATGAAGTTGCGGAATGCGCGAAAACGGTGTTGGGCGATGACGCGGACCGACTTGCGCGGAACGAGCTGACCGCCGAGGAGCGTCAAAAAATTTCCGCGTGCGTAACCGAGCGGGTGAAGTCCGATCGGTCTCCGGAGAGTTTCAACCGGCCGCCCGAAGGGACGCAACAGCGCCCACCAGATGGGACATATGACAGTTTTCCTTCCAATTACCAAAACGCTCCAAGTCCAGAGAAGAAATATGAAGAGCAGCAACAGCAATACAACCAGCAGTTTAATCAGCAATATCAACAACAGTACCAGCAACAATTCAATCAGCAATATCAATCACAGAATCAGAATCCACCGCCAGGTTCTTTGCAGGGACAGCAGGGCTTTCCGCCTCCCGGAAGTCAGCCTCCTCAAAGCGGTGGCCAAACTCCGCCGTCGGGCGGTCAGTATGGACATCAGCCAGGCGGCGGATCATATTCACCTCCTCCTGGCGGAAATATTTTCAGCGTATTCGAATGGCTCGTAAAGTCAATCGTTGCGCCCGCAGAGAAATAAAGAGAAATAAATTGAACCCGGACTTCTTGATTCCCCGCCTGCCTTGCCGCGCCCTCGGCAGGACTTAAGTTTTGAATCTCTTGATTCCCCGCCTGCCTTGCCGCGCCCTCGGCAGGACTTGAACCTGCAACCTCTTGGTTCGAAGCCAAGCACTCTATCCAGTTGAGCTACGAGGGCAATTACAGCGGGCAGGGAAGCCTCGCGTGATATCCATTTCACCACAGGGGCAATCTCGGTAGGCAGGGGAAACCACGCCGACTGTAAAAAGACTATCAGAAACACAGAAATGCTTCAATATGACATAGAAAACATTCTTCGTCATTGCGAGCCTCCCTGCCTGCCGGCAGGCAGGGAGGCTCGCCCCGACCGCGGTCGGGGCGGGGCGACGCGGCAATCTAGATTGCTTCGGATGCACTCGCAATGACGGCGGGAAACAGATTTTACCGAAACTGCTTTTTAGAATAAAATAAACGGATGGAAGGCTCCCACCCCGCTATCATCGCGTTCAAAGTGTTTGTGTTTTTGTTCTCGGTCGTCATTCACGAAATCACGCACGGCTACGTGGCGGAGAAATTGGGCGACTCCACAGCGCGGCTCGCGGGCAGACTGACGCTAAACCCCATAAAACACCTCGATCTCTTCGGCTCCATACTCCTGCCGATTCTTTTGATTTTGAGTGGCACCGGCATCGTCTTCGGCTGGGCAAAGCCCGTTCCTTTCAATCCCGCGAATCTCCGCGACCCGGTCCGCGACGGGGCAAAAATCGCGCTCGCCGGTCCGGCGTCCAACTTCGCCATCGCGATTGTTTTCGCCCTTCTTCTCCGCGTCGTCGGAACAGTTTCCGTCCCCGCGCTCCTGCCGTTTCTTTTTATTTTGATCGTTCAGGTGAACGTTACGCTTGCCGTGTTCAACCTCGTGCCCATTCCGCCGCTTGACGGATCAAAACTCCTGCCCGTCCTCCTCCCGCGGACGGAGCAGGGTATTGCGATTTTGAACTTCCTCGAGCGGAACGGATTTATTCTCATCCTCGTATTCGTCTTTTTCGGATTCCGACTCATCGTGCCGATCATACATTTTATCTTTAACCTTCTCGTGCCGGCTTCTTTATTCTAGCTTGTGTTTTCCTAAGAGGCGTATTATACTCACCCGTGTTCCGTTTTTGATTTTTTAGATTTAATTTTTAATTTAATTTCGTGCCCACCATCAGGCAACTTATAAAAAGAGGCAGACAGCCCATCAAGTCGAAGACCAAAGCTCCGGCCTTTTCTTTTTATTTCAACACCATCAGAAATCGGCCGATTGACTCGAGCTCGCCCTTCAAACGCGGCGTGTGCCTCAAGGTGCTCACCGTTACGCCGAAAAAACCGAACTCAGCGATGCGCAAAGTGTGCCGCGTGCGCCTGACAAACGGAATGGAAATAACGGCCTACATCCCGGGGGAGGGACACAATCTGCAAGAGCACTCGATTGTGCTCGTGCGCGGAGGACGGGTGAAAGACTTGCCGGGCGTGCGCTACCACGTCGTCCGGGGAGTGCTCGACACCGGAGGAGTGGAAGGCAGGAAACAGCAAAGGTCAAAATATGGAGCCAAGAGGCCAAAGTAGTATCAACGAATAACGAATAAAAATCGAATATACGAATCAATTTCTGCATTCGTAAATTCGAAACAAATTCGCTATTCGTTGAGAAATTCCATGAGAAAGAAACGAGTTTACAAAAAATATTATAAGCCGGATCAAAAGTTCGATCGGATAGACGCCGGCCGCTTCATTAACTATATCATGAAGGAAGGCAAGCGCTCCGCGGCGGAGAAAATTTTTTACGGCGCATTCGGCAAGATACACGAGGTCACGAAAGAAGATCCGATTAAAGTTTTTGAAAAGGCGCTCGAAAACGCATCGCCGATGATCGAGGTCGTCTCCCGTAGAGTAGGGGGCGCGAATTACCAGATTCCCGAAGAAGTCCGGCCCGAGCGGCGGTTCGTGCTTGCGACGCGCTGGATCATCGGAGCGGCTCGGTCGAAGAAAGGCAAGCCAATGGCCGAGAAACTCGCCGAAGAAATAATAGCGGCGGCGAAAAATGAAGGAGCGGCAATCAAAAAGAAACAAGACATGCACCGGATGGCGGAAGCAAATAGGGCGTTCGCGCATTTCGCCCGCCGATAGCCGGCGGGCATCAGCGAATAGCGAATTTACTCGAATGTACGAATGAAGACTCCAAAACGAGAAGATCTGCTTTTTCCTGAATTGAGTTATTTAATCGTCGGGTGCGCTTTCGAAGTGTATAATGAGCTCGGCGGGGGGCATCGCGAGAGTTATTACCAGCGTGCGCTTGCCGAATCGTTCAAGGATTCAAAACTCGATTTTCAAGAACAGGTTTACTATCCGTTACGTTTTCAAAGCAAGGTTATAGGAAAAGGATTTTTTGATTTTCTTGTGGAAAATAAGATTATCGTTGAAATAAAAAAGGGAAGCAGATATTCTATAAGGCACGTTAATCAAGTTTTCGATTATCTGAAGTTGAGTAATTTACAGCTCGCAATTTTATTAAATTTTGGATCGGAAGAAGTAAGTTTCAAACGGATTATAAATATAACCAACCGCCTACATTCATAATTCGTAAATTCGGTTTTTCATTCGCTATTCGTTGAGATACATCCATGCCCCGAACTTACTCCATCGAAAAAATCCGAAACATCGGCATCATCGCGCACATTGACGCCGGAAAGACCACCGTCTCCGAGCGAGTTTTGTTTTATACCGGCGTCTCGCACAAAATCGGCGAGGTGCACACCGGGGACACGGTGATGGACTGGATGGAACAGGAGCGCGAGCGGGGGATCACCATCACCGCCGCCGCGACGACCGCGTTTTGGACGCCGACCTACAGAGCGCGGACTCACGCGGACATGAACGCGGACCAGCGCAGAAAACAATTCGAGCACAGGATCAACCTCATTGACACACCCGGGCACATTGATTTCACGGTTGAGGTGAAACGGTCGCTCCGCGTTTTAGACGGGGCCGTGGTCGTTTTCGACGGAGTTGCCGGAGTTGAGCCGCAATCAGAAACAAACTGGCGATACGCCGACGAGTACCACGTGCCGCGGATTTGTTTTATCAACAAGCTCGACCGACTCGGGGCGAGTTTCGAGGGAAGTTTTAAATCAATCAAGGAGCGGCTTACCCCGAATGCGATTCCCGTCCAGCTTCCGATTGGCATCGAATCCACCTATAGCGGAATTGTCGACCTGCTCGTAAACAAAGCATACGAGTTCCACGGCGAGCACGGAGAAAAAATAACCGAAATCCCCATGCCGGAGCATATGAAAGCCGAAGTGGAAAAGCGCAGAAACGAGTTGATCGAAAAAATTTCAGAGAGCGACGACGCCCTGATGACCGGCTACCTTGACGGCAAAGAGATCGGCATAGAAGACCTCCGGCGCGTGCTTCGGAAGGCGGTGATTGAAAATAAAATCGTTCCGGTTTTCTGCGGCTCGGCGCTCAAAAACAAAGGCGTGCAGTTCGTGCTCGACGCGGTCGTAGAATTTTTGCCCTCGCCGCTCGATCTGCCGCCAGTGAAGGGGATTGATGAAAAAACAGGCGGCGATATTCTGCGGAAAGCGAGCGACGATGAGCCGTTCACCGCCCTTGCATTCAAAATCGCCACCGACCCCTACGTCGGCACGCTGACCTATTTCAGAAACTACGCGGGCGTTTTGAAGCGCGGTTCATACGTCCTCAACTCCGTAAAAGGGCACGAGGAGCGGGTTGGCCGCGTGGTGCGCATGCACGCGAACGATCGCGAGGAGGTGGAAGAAGTGTACGCAGGCGAGATCGCCGCGATCGTCGGGCTCAAAAACACCACAACCGGAGACACGCTCTGCTCGGTGGACGCGCCGCTCGTGCTTGAAAAAATCATCTTCCCCGAGCCGGTGATCGGCATTCGCATTGAGCCCAAGACCAAAGCCGACCAAGAAAAAATGAGCACGGCGCTCCACCGCCTCTCCGATGAAGACCCTACCTTCCGCGTGAAAGGCGACCCAGAAACGGGTGACACGATCATCTCGGGCATGGGAGAACTTCACCTCGAAATCATTGTGGATCGCATGAAGCGCGAGTTCGGCGTTGACGCCTCGGTGGGCCGTCCGCAGGTGGCGTACAAAGAAGCGATTTTAGATGAAGCGGAAGCCGAAGGAAAATATATCAGGCAGTCGGGCGGCCGCGGACAGTATGGCCATGTGGAACTTGGGGTGAAACCTCTCGAGCGCGGCACGGGCTTCGTGTTTTTGGATGAAATCAAAGGTGGCTCGATCCCGAACGAATTTATCCCCGCGGTTGAAAAGGGAGTAAAAGAAGCGCTCGACAAAGGCGTCTTGGCGCACTATCCGCTTGTGGATGTGGAGGTGAGTTTGTTCGACGGATCGTTCCACGAGGTGGACTCGTCAGAGGCGGCGTTCAAAATCGCCGGCTCAATGGCGCTCCAAGAAGCGGTGAAACGCGCGCGGCCCGTCATCCTCGAGCCGATCATGAAGGTTCAGATCATTGTGCCGATCGAATTTTTGGGCGAAGTAACCGGCAATGTAAACTCAAAGCGCGGACGGATCGAGGAAATCGCCGATCGCCCGAGCGTGAAAGTGATAGACACCAAAATCCCGCTCTCCGAAATGTTCGGCTACGCCACCGAAATCCGCTCGATGACCCAAGGCAGAGGAAGTTTTACCATGGAATTTGATAAGTATGAAATAACACCTCAAAACATAGCCCAACTAATAATTGAGGGTAAGAAGAGGTAGGAGTTCTGTCATCCCCGCGAAAGCGGGGATCCAGAGAAAGGGAATATGGATCCCCGTTTTCGCGGGGACAAGCCTGGATTCCCGCCTCCGCGGGAATGACAAAATTAAATTTGATAAAAAAATCCGGCGGCTTCGCTTGATGCAAAGGTCGCCGGGAATTGGAACATGGTTCAGGACAATGGCAACGTGTTCCATTTAATGTTGCCAATATAGCGAACAGTGCCTTTTCCTTCGTCGAAAACAATGTTCTCGAAGAGGTAATTCGCCAATTTGGGATCCTGTTTTGCGATCTCATTGATTGCCCGATTGATTTCTTCCTTGACTTGGTCAAAAGATTTTTTTGTTTCTGCGTCCATACGTACACTCTCAGTTGGTTAATTACTTCACTACAGCAGAAAATCTTCGGCACGCGAGGACTTTCTGCCATAGTGAAACGCTGTCAAATTACTACGATAAAGCTATCATAAAATTTTACCTCCGTCAATAGCAACGGACGAAAACCCAATAAAATTAAGGGTTTTTAGCTACCACCAAAGCGAGCGCGGTCTTTTTCTCCGAATCATTTTATTTTTTAATTGAATCGTGCTACGATTTTCGCATGACTGTAAAAGAAGCGACATACGTTCATAAACTTGCCGATCAAGCGGAAAAAGCCGTGAAGATTGTTTTGAGAAATCGATTTCTTATCGAAACCTATTTAAGCTTGGCCGATGCAAAAGAGGGTAAGCGGCGCGTTTATAAGTCCGCCAAGGATTTATTCAAAAAACTTGAATTGTAAAAATGTTTCGCGTAGAAACTACCGCGCGGTTTGAGCGTCTGCTCTCGGACTTTGCGCGAACCCACCCCGACTTACGTGAACGCATTATTCTTTTGATTGAACGATTGAGAAAAAACCCAACTGACCCACGCAACAAAACCCATGCCCTTGCCGGCAATCTAAGGGGATGTTACGCCGCCTCGATAAATTGGAGTTACAGAATAGTGTTTTACCTTGAAGGCGATGCTTTATGGTTAATCAGTATTGATTCCCATGATGAGGTGTATGGAAAATCATAGGCCTCTCATTTTATTTGGGTTCGGGGAAAAAGACCGTGCGAGCACCTTTTCCACAGGCCCCGCTTGACACCCCGCGCAAGCGCCGCTACACTTCTTGAGTCGAAATAAGTCGAAATAAAAATTTAAATTAACCATGGCAGAGAAAGAAAAGTTTAGCAGGACCAAGCCTCACGTGAACGTGGGGACGATCGGCCACGTTGATCACGGCAAGACAACGCTTACCGCCGCGATCACGCACGTTTTGCACTTGAAGGGTTGGGCGAAAAAAGAAGAGTCGGTGGAACAAATTGACAACGCGCCGGAAGAGCGCAGGCGGGGCATCACGATTGCCTTGCACCACTCCGAATACGAATCCGAAAAGCGGCACTATGCCCACATAGACGCCCCCGGGCATGCCGACTATATTAAAAACATGATCACGGGCGCGGCCCAGATGGACGGCGCGGTTTTGGTGGTCTCGGCCGCGGACGGCCCGATGCCGCAAACACGAGAGCACATTCTGCTTGCCCGCCAGGTCGGCGTGCCGGCGATCGTGGTGTTCCTGAACAAAATTGAACAAGTTGACGATCCGGAACTGAGTGACCTCGGTGAATCCGAAAATCGAGAGTTGCTCAAAAAATACGAATTCCCGGGCGACACCACGCCGGTCATTCGCGGTTCTGCCTTGAAAGCTCTTAACGTAAAATCCGCCGATGAGCCGTACGCAAAACCGATTTTCGAATTAGCGAAAGCTCTCGACGAGCACATTCCCCAGCCGGTGCGCGAGCTTGAAAAGCCGTTCTTGATGCCCGTTGAAGACGTGTTCTTGATTGAAGGTCGCGGCACTGTGGTTACCGGCCGCGTTGAACGGGGCAAGGTCAAAATCAATGAGGAAGTTGAAATCATCGGCTTGCGGCCCACTGCCAAAACCGTGGTAACCGGCATCGAAATGTTCAACAAACTTCTCGACGAAGGCCTTGCCGGAGACAACGTCGGCATTTTGCTCCGCGGCCTTAAAAAGGAAGACGTTGAACGCGGGCAAGTGGTCGCAAAACCCGCGAGCGTAACTCCGCACACCGAATTCGACTGCGAAGTTTACATTCTCTCAAAAGAAGAAGGCGGTCGGCATTCGCCGTTTTTCACCGGCTACAAACCGCAGTTTTACATCCGAACCACAGACGTAACTGGAGAAGTTACCCTGCCGCAAGGCATGGAAATGGTGATGCCCGGAGACACTGTAAAGCTCGGCGTGAAACTCATCTCCGCTGTGGCCCTTGAAGAAAAACAACGTTTTGCCATCCGCGAGGGAGGCAAGACTGTCGGAGCAGGCGTGGTTACCAAAATAAATAAATAAAAAATCAAAGATTAAAAATCAAAAATATTGAATCGTCCCGTTTCGGGACTCATAATCTTTAATTTTTGATATTTCATTTTTGATCTTCTGTAGATGTCCAAAAAAAAAGAAGCCGACCTGCCGCAAAAAGTTCGCCTCCGAATAAAGTCCTACGATCACAAGTTGATTGATAATTCGGCGCGCCAAATCATCGAAGCCGCGGAGCGCAACGACGCCAAAATCGTCGGGCCAATACCCCTGCCGACGGAAATGAAAAAATATACCGTGAACCGCTCGACCTTCGTCCACAAAGATTCGCGCGAACAGTTCGAGCTTCGCATTCACAAACGGCTCGTGGAAATCCTGAACCCGACTCCGAAGATCATAGAATCACTTTCAAACTTGAACTTGCCCGCTGGAGTTGATATCGAAATTAAAATGGTTTAATTTCGATGGCGACTCCCGAAGGAGGGGTCGGGAGGAAAGTTTAAGGTTCCTCCCGCGTAGGAGATT
>CAYJRG010000014.1:0-10405 GCA_964372585.1 uncultured Candidatus Saccharibacteria bacterium | reverse complement strand
AAAGCGTAAGGAAATTGATTTTCTCGTTACTCGGAATCATGTTATTACGGTGCGTTATGAAGAGATTGAGGCATTGCGAAATTTTCCCGTTGAACATGGAAAAAATTCGCTCCAACTCCTTCATCAAATCGTTGAGGCGCTTTCCAAGTTTCAAGAGAGGCAATTGAGCCACATTCGCGAAAAAGTCGAGGCGATCGGCGGCGATCTTTTTAAAAACAAAGATTATGAGGTTTTGAAGCGCATTTCGCGGCTCAAGCGTGACATTTCCGAATACAGGATCATCGTTCGGCGACAGGGGCCGATTCTTCAGTCCCTTGCGGAGAGAGCCCTGCCGTTCGGCGCCGAAGAAGACATCCCATATCTCATGGACTTGGTCGGCGACCAGCTTAAGATAGTAAACCAGCTCGACGATTACCGCGAGACCGTATCAGACTTCGAAGACACGAATAATCAGATCATGAGTCTTAAGATCAACGACATCATGAAAACGTTCACGGTGCTTTCCTTTCTTACTTTTCCGTTCATGCTCGTTGCCGCTTTGTTTACAATGCACACGCCGGGGAATCCCATTGAAAATCTTGATGGCGGATTCTGGATTGTGCTTGGCGCGATGGCAATTATCATGGCGACACTCGTTATGTATTTCAAGAGGAAGGGGTGGTTTTGAAAAATCAGAAATTAAAAATCAAAGATCAAAATTTTTGATATTTGATATTTTATCTTTAATCTAAAAACAATGTCCTCATTGCTTTTATACAACACACTCTTGCGGCGCAAGGAAACGTTCAAGCCGCTTCGTAAAAATGAAGTTGGCCTCTACACCTGCGGGCCGACGGTGTATAACTACGCGCACCTCGGGAATTTGAGGACGTATATTTTCGAGGATGTGCTCCAGCGCGTTTTGGAATACAACGGCTACCGCGTGCGGCGCGTGATGAACATTACGGACGTCGGTCATCTCACAGGAGATTCCGACGCCGGACAAGATAAGATGGAGATGGAGGCGAAGGCGGAAAAGAAATCGGTGCGGGAGATTGCGGATTTTTACACGAAGGTTTTTTTTGAGGACTTAGAGAAATTAAACATTCGAAAACCGAAATACATCGCGCGGGCGACGGATTACATTGAAGAACAGCAGAAAATCATCAAACAGCTTTTTCGGAAGGGCGTTGCCTACGAAACCGAGCGAGCCGTGTATTTCGACACAGCGAAATTCAAGAACTACGGCGCTCTTGCCGGGCAGAAGTTGGAAGAAAAAAAGACGGCGGCTCGCGCCGGAGTCGTGGCGGACCCGGGCAAAAAAAATCCGCGCGATTTTGCCTTGTGGTTCAAACTCGTCGGCAAATTTAAAAACCACGTGCTTCGCTGGCAGTCGCCGTGGGGCGAGGGCTTCCCCGGCTGGCACATCGAATGCTCGGCGATCTCGACAAAATTTCTGGGCCAGCCCTTTGACATTCATGCGGGCGGCGTTGACCACATTGGCACGCACCACACGAACGAAATCGCGCAATCGGAGGCGGCCGCCGGAGTGCCGCTCGCGAACTACTGGATGCACGGAGAATTTTTGCTGATGAGCGAATCGAAAATGGCAAAATCGAAAAAAAACTTTCTCACGCTGGATGACCTTGCGGCGCGCGGGATTCATCCGCTCATCTTCCGGTATCTCGCGCTCGGCGCGCACTATCGAACCAAGCTCGATTTCGCGTGGGAAAGTTTAGATGCCGCGAAAAATGCTTTGGAGCGGCTGTATCAATCGGTGTATGAGTATGCGCGAGAAGCCGGAAATAAGCGGAAAGCAAAAGCATTCGCGGTTTCAAAAAAATACGAAGCGCTTTTTTCGGCCGCGGTTATGAATGATTTAAATATGCCCCAAGCGCTTGCTGTGCTTCAGGAGGTGCTTGGTTCTGATTTGTCTCCGGCACAGAAGGTGGCGCTCGGGCTGAAGTTTGATGCCGTGCTCGGCTTGCGGCTCGATATTCCGGCCAAGGCCGCTTCGGAAAAGGACGGCGCCGTAGAAGAGAGGGTGCGGGAATATTCGCGATTCAGAGGTAATAAACAGTTTATGCAGTCCGACGCCTTGAGAAAAGAGATAGAAGCTTTAGGATATTCTATGCGGGACACCAAGCGCGGTCCGCATCTCGTCCGGAAGTTTTTCTAATTGCGAACTACGAAATGCTCTCTCGGCAGGGCTTTTGGGAGCACGCATCATTTTCTTGCTGAAAATGTGCTCACTCTCGGCCCGTCGGCCTCCGAGAGTCTCCCAAAAGCCCTCCCCTCGGCGCATTCCGTAGTTCAAAATTCAAAGTTTATAGACAATGCCACCCAAAAAATCACAACTCCGCGTTCCTCCCCAAAATCTTGAAGCCGAGCAGGCAGTGCTCGGCAGTTTGATGATAGACAAAAACGCGATTTTTAAAGTTGCGGATACGCTCTTGGCAAAAGATTTTTATTCGCCGACGAATGAAAAAATTTATGAAGCGATTTTGGAGCTCTATGAAAAACGCCAGCCGATTGACATTTTGAGTCTTACTAATTTCCTCAAAGAGCGAGAACTGCTCAAGGACCTCGGCGGCTCGGGGTATCTCGCCGAACTCACAAATCAGGTGACAACCGCCTCGCACGTCGGCCACTACGCCGGCATCGTCAAAGAGAAAAAAATTCTCCGCGATCTCATCAAGGCCTCGGCCGAAATTACGGAGGACGTCTTTGAGCCGTCAATGGAGGTGGAAGATCTCCTCGACGACATCGAGCAGAAAATTCTCTCCATTTCCCAAAAGTCCCTGCCGCAGAACTTTGCCCATCTGAAAGAAGAGCTCAGGGGAGCGTATGAGCGGATAGAAAAATTGCACCAGGGCGGCGGGCGGTTGCGCGGGGTGCCCACCGGCTTCCCCGAGATAGACAATATTTTATCCGGGCTCCAAAAATCAGACCTCATCATCTTGGGCGCGCGGCCGTCGCTCGGAAAAACGTCGCTCGCGCTCGACATGGCGCGGCACGCCGCAATGGAGGGCAAAGTGACGGTCGGCATTTTTTCCCTTGAAATGTCCCGCGAACAGGTCATAGACCGCATCATCGCGGCCGAATCGCGCGTGCCGCTTTGGAAAATACTTACGGGCAGAATCACGGACGACGTTGAGTTTCAGATGATCCAGGCGGCGCTCGACCGCCTCTCGGCAGTGCCGATTTTTATAGACGACAGCCCGGCCCTGAACATCATGCAGATGCGCTCGATGGCGCGGCGGCTTCAAATCGAACATGGGCTTGGACTCCTCGTGGTTGATTACCTCCAGCTTATCCGGCCGCGCACGAATTCGGATAATTTGGTTCAGCAAGTGACGGAAATTTCGCGGAATCTCAAAGCGCTTGCCCGCGAGCTCAAGGTGCCTGTGCTCGCGCTCTCCCAGCTCTCGCGCGCCGTGGACAAGCGCGACAGCAGAATTCCCCGGCTTTCGGACCTGCGAGAGAGCGGGAGTTTGGAACAGGACAGCGACGTCGTGTTGTTCATATACCGGAAAGATCGCGATGTGCTCGACACGCCGACCGAGGAGCAGAACGTCGCGCAGATCAACATCTCGAAGCATCGAAACGGCCCCTTGGGGTCGGTGAATTTGCGGTTTGATCCCGAGCGGGTATCGTTTGTGAGTTTGGAAAAACGGTATAGTCCCGAATTGGAGGGTGGAGGGTAGAAAGTGGAATGTGGAGAGTGGAAAATAAAAAGTAGATTAAACAATGAATTTGCCTCGTTCAATCAAAAATTTATCCGACCGACTTGCCGACCTGCCCTCCATAGGCCCGCGGCAAGCCGTGCGGCTCGCGTTTTATTTGGTTGGCCGCGGCGCCCAAGACATTGCGGATTTAGCGCGGGCGGTGGACGATCTTCGCGAGATAAAAACATGCGGCAGGTGTTTTTTCCCGACGTCTGCCGAGTCGAGACACCGACCCCTCCGAGGGGTCGGGGTTATTCCTTCTGTACTCTGCGACATGTGCGGCAATCCGGCTCGGAAGGCGAGCGTGATTATGGTTGTCGAAAAAGAAACGGACGTGATCTCGGTCGAGAACACGGGGAAATTTGTGGGGCGATACTTGGTGCTCGGGGCGATTCCGAAAACAGGATTTTTTGAGGACTGGCAGAAGCTCCGGCTCAAAAATCTTAAAAGTTTTATTGAGCGCGAACTCGGGGGCGCGGCCGAAGAAATTATTTTGGGATTCAACCTTACCTCGCTCGGCGATTTTCACGCCTCACTCCTTTCCAAGGAACTCGCCCCGTTCGCGAAAAAAATAAGCCGCCTCGGGCGCGGACTGCCCACGGGGGGCGAGATCGAATTTGCAGACGACGAAACCCTCGGCGGAGCGCTGGAGCATAGAGCATAACTTTTTTGTCATTGCGAGGAGTCCTGAGCTTGTCGCCCATTCAATTCTGTTTAGGGCGACCCTGAAGCCGAATGGGTCGAAGGACGACGAAGCAATCCAGTAACTAGTATTTTTATGAAAACCTATGCGGTATATATTTTGGCAAGCGAAAGAAATGGTACGTTATACGTTGGCGTAACCAATAATCTCGTCCGGAGAGTTTTTGAACATAAGCAAGATGTCGTGCTGGGTTTTGCGAAAAAGTATCACATACACAAGTTGGTTTATTTTGAGACAACGGACAATGTCGAGGGAGCGATACGTAGAGAAAAACAACTGAAAGCTGGGAATAGGAAGAAAAACTCGCGCTCATAGAGTCGGTCAATCCACATTGGTTAGATTTATATGATACTTTGTAAGTTTTTTTCTGGATTGCTTCGGATGCACTCGCAATGACAGAGAGAGCAATGTCTAGCCAAGTCAAAAACTAAAAAGCAGGGTATCCGTAGGCACCCTGCTCGCGTTACGGCCAGCCAACCCAGTCGCGGCCGTTTGCTTGGCGAGGGCAATACGCGTCCCCGCCCGTTATTTCTTCCATTGCCTTGGCCAGCTCCACGGTTGCCATCGGGTTCCTCGGATATGGCTCCCGCGCGGAAGAAAGTAAATCAACTGATTTTAATTTAGTTTATTTGCTCTTTGTGTCAAATGAGCGCCTGTGGATAAAAAAGGGGCAGGATGCGTTGCGCACACCCTGCCCGGCAGCTGGGCACAACAGACCCGCGCCTTTTTTGGGGAAAGGAGCAGACATCCCCGATCCCCGAGTGGTTTCAGCCCGTAAGGTTCTAGGTTGAGTATATTCTCGATCTCCTTTTTGTGTCAAGTTACCCGTGCCGCACCACAAGAACGTCGCCGTCTTCTACGACGTACTCTTTTCCCTCAAGGCGGATGAGCCCTTTTTGTTTTGCCTGATTCCAAGTATTAGCTTGCCCTGAGCTTGCCTGCGGTGAGTTCGTCGAACCCGTCGAATGGGCAGCCCCTTCCAAAATTTTTTTCCAGTTGACCACCTCTGCGCGGATAAATTTTGCTTCGAAGTCTGTGTGGATTACTCCAGATGCTTGGGGGGCTTTCGTGCCGCGCTCGATCGTCCACGCGCGGGTTTCGTCTTCTCCGGTTGTAAAAAAGCTGATGAGTCCCAGCACGTCGTACGCTTTTTTGATGAGGGTCGGAATGGAGTCGTCTGCCGCGAGGTCGGTAATCACGTACTCCGCGCCGAGTTCTTTTATTTTTTCGAGAAGCTCGGGGGGCGCCTCGCTTTCTTTGCCATTTAAGAGATACAGCTGGCGCTTGGCGGTGAGTAGATTTAGTTCAGCTATTTTCCTATTCGCGCGAATTAGAGAAGTAATTTCTTCTGACGCAATAGGAAGTTTGCCTGTGTCGAGGTGGGCTTTGAGAATGCGAAGGTCGTCGCGTGTTTTTATAGCGTCTTTCGCTCCGGTTAGGACTTCTGCTTCTGCTTTGTCGAGCCGCTTTGTTACGGATTCCAAGTCTTTCAGGATCAACTCCGTGTTTATGATGTCCATGTCGCGCAGAGGGTCAACGGAATTTTCAACGTGAATGATTTCGGGATTGTTAAAGATACGGAGCACGATGACGATCGCCTGCGTGTCGCGGATGTGCGACAAAAATTGATTTCCGAGTCCTTCGCCCGTATTCGCACCCTTCACGAGTCCCGCGATGTCGTAAAATTCCACAACCGCCGGCACTTTCTTTTTTGAATTGCTCACGGCGGCAAGCGCGTCGAGTCGTTCGTCGGGAACGGGCACCACTCCCACGTTCGGGTCAATGGTCGCGAAGGGGTAATTCGCGATGTGCACCGCTTGTTTGGTAAGCACTTTGAACAGCGTTGATTTGCCGACGTTCGGAAGGCCGACGATGCCGATGGAGAGCTTCATAATTGAAAAGCGTAGCGTATTTTGGTGAAAATAAAAAGCCGCAGAGATCTTTCGACCACTGCGGCTGTTGTTGCGAGGCATTCCGTCATTAGTTTTTTAGAACACTGCGATGAAAGCCTCGGTTGATGGTTGGGACAAGTTCTGGTTAGCCCTTAGGGACAGAGCAGTCATTGCCCCAACCAAAGTGTTTACCCCGTGAATCTATTTCTAGATTCACGGGGGGGGTCGCGCAGGACAAAGGCGATGTTGCCACGAGGGCAGGCCGTGGTTAGCCCTTGCGCGTCCCGAGCACGAACGTTTTGCGTTTGTGCTTTGGGGAAAGAGTGATCCCCGCCGCCAGCACAGGCTCGCGGCGGGGGCGAAGTTGGGCATGGTACGTATAGTCTCTGTTATGAGACAGCTCCGTTATATTCCAAAATTACAAACAATTGTGGGCGCACACGCGACCGTCGCGCGCACGGCATGAGTGAATCAATCAGCGAGTTGCTTCCGTTTGGAGCACTGGTCGTTTAGATTCACCCTGTAACGAAAAAGATTTTACGCAGTGCGCCTCGGGCGGCGCACTGCGGTGAGCGGGTCAGCCACGCTATTCCCGTGTGAGGCACTTCCTAAATAGACCCACTCTAATCCGAACCCTTTGATACAATCTCAGGGCATGTTCGGAGGAAGGATTTCCGGCGGCGTTGTAGCCGACCCGCCAGCGGATTTTTCCTCCGCCGCGAGTTTTGTTTCGAGTGCCCACCATTCCTTGTAGAGCCACTCGACGAATTGCTGTAAGACTGCCCACCGGGCACGCTTGTGGATGTGCCCATCGGTGAACTTTCGTGTCCCACCTGAAACGACGATCGTAGAGCCGTTGATCGTTTCAATGACCCACGCTTTTTTCCCCTTGAGTTCGCCCGGAGCCCAGCCACGTTCCTCGTCGGTGAGACTCGCGACTGCTTTCTCTTTGAACTTTCCAGGGATGAGCTCGAAGTCTCCGTGCTCTGTTTGAAGCACGGCATAGGGATGTTTTTCCCGTTCGCGCTGTTTCCGAAGGGTGAGCCGCTCGCCCCATTCGCTGTTTGGTCTGCGATTCATCTGATCCCAGAAGTTATAGAGCGCTCCGCGGGCTTCGTTGTTCCATGACCGCCCCTGGCCGACTCGCGACCGTGGGAATGTTCCGTCGGCTTGCACATGCACGCCGCAGAAGTGCTTAAACTTCTCAACCGTTCCAAAACGGCGAACGTCCTGAATGCACGCAAGCAAGCGCCCGGCAATCGCAGGGCCCATGCCTTCAATCGGCTTGAGGATTTTCTGGTACACGACAAAGGCGTTGAGGGCGGTTTCGAGCTTTTTGATCTGCCGGTTTTCCTCTTTGATAAGAGCGGCAAGCGTAGCGTCGCTCGCTTTGCGCTCCTTGACGAAATCTTCGACAGAGCCCTCCGGGAAACCTCCGTCGGGACTGCAGAATATCTCTCCGATGGAGCGCTGGTAGAGCCGTTGTTCGCAGGCGATGCGGGCTTTCATTGCGTCTGCCCGCGCTTGTTGGTTGATGCGAATGAGGATCATTTCCCCTTCGCGGACGTTTACCGGATAAAAGAGTTCCGGTTTTGTTTGCGCGAGTTGTGCGAGAAGCATGCTATCGTCATCTTTCTCGCCGCTTTCTCCGCGTTCGGCTTTGAGCCGGATGGGCGGAATGCGTATGACTTGCGCTCCGATTTTCTTTCCCTTGCGCGCGAGCGCAAAGATGAAGTAGTCGCCACTGCCGCCCATGATTGTTGCCACAAGGTCGCTGGCTTTGAGGCCGTCGTATGAGGCAGGAACCTTGTCGGGGAGTGGCGCGTCGCCTTTCTTGTCGGCTTTTTTCCATTTCACGTGGTGGGGCTTGAATCCCGAGATGTCTTCATCGGCGGTAACGGGCCGCCACGAGGTTGGAAAACAACCAAGCGCGAAACCCAGCTCGGCTTCTTCGTCTTCCATTTCGTAGGTGAGAGCTGTGTCGTTCTCGAAGATGTAGACCTGTGTCGGCCGCGCCTCGTTCTGTGCCGTGCGCTTCACGCAATGGCGGATGCCGATCCAGCGGAGTGGTGTGAATGTGGGCTCGGTTGCCGCGGTTGTCGTTTTGGTTTCGATCGGTTTTACTTGTACTGTCATAACTGCGTTCCTTTCGGTTTGCCACGAGTTTGTCGAGGTTTTTTCCTCCACAAGTTCAGGGCATGGTTTTGGTTTTTTCGTATGTAGTCCCTCGCCTCGCTTTTTTAGGAGCTCGGGTCGGGACAGATTGTGAAAGAGCTTGCCCGGCACCACGTTTGCAGTCGCAAAAGTGGCGCTGGGCGCTGGCGGAAAAACCGCCACAAGCCCTATTGGGGCAAGGCCTTTCTATTCCGCCAGAGAGAGGATAAACATCCTTATTCCTAATCCCCTCCTCAAAGATCATATCTTTCGTCATTCCCGCGTCCGCCAAAGGCGGATCCGCCTTTGGCGGAAAAGCGGGAATCCAGTATTTCTTTTCTGGATCATTGGGTCCCGCCTTGAGCGAGGCTCGCCAAAGGCGGCAAGCCCGAGGATGACAAATAACACGAACTTTGAAGAGGGGGCGAGGCATTGTTTTACCTCGCCCGATCGCGCGGTTTTCGCGCGATGTTTCTTGAGGAAGCATTTTTCTTCTTGCCCAAAGGCAGTTTGACACTAGCTTCCTCAAAATTTTGAAAGATTTGAAAGAGCTGGGGCGAGGCGGTTTTCCAACCGCCTCGCCCTTGGGAGCACAGCATTTTTTGCCATAGGCAATTCAAACATAGCTCCGAAATTTTTGCCCCGTAAAAAGCGTGGCGCTTATACGGGGCTCGCGGGCACTGACGGAAATGCCTTACGGCATTGGAATGGTAGCTCGCGCTCCGACCGAGGCCGAAGAAGTTTAGGAGGCAGTGCTGGGGTAGTCTTTTTAAGACATTTCCTTGATTGCCTCCCTCTCCGACTAGCGTCGGAGAAAGTTTTGGGGAGGGCACGAACTACATCGCCTTTGGCACTTTTTGCATTGCCCTCCCCCTCCGACCGAAGTCGGAGAAATGTTTACAAAGAGCTTCGCGGCTTGGGAAAAAGTGTTATTGCCTAAAGGCACACCCTATTTATCCCAAGCCGTGTCCTCGTCTTTCGACGAGGAAATTATTGCTGGCGGGCATTTCACCGTTAGTCTCGAATGTATGACAAACAAGACACGCGCACACTAGCCTCGCCAGCGAAAGTCAGAGGGGTTTGGAAGCCCATTAGATGCTGTTTCCAGCAATTCCGTTTTATCCAAATCCCCGTCGGGCATTGCCCGAAAGTGATGCTGGCGTAGACATTATTACAATAACCACTAACTCCCCAATGGAGTTAAGTCGGTAACCGGTGTCTAGTCCCGCCAGCACTCCAATCCTTTTATCATAAGGATTTTTATATGTCAAATTCGAGCGCAAAATTTTCAGTTTACTTGCGGCAATATAAAAGACACTCTGTGGTTTGTGGTTCGCATTGGTTTGAGTTGGCGGACCTTTGGCAGGATATAAAATCAACTGTAGATGTCTTTCTTTAATTTGTCTTTAATTATCTTTTGTCTTTAATTATGAAGATGTCTTTGCCAAAAAAATCACTTGCCAGTTTGACGATCGTTAAACTGGCAAGTGGGGAATGACAGAAATACGGGTTTCATAGAGTTTTCAGGCATTCCCTGTTAAGATTTGTCCATTCGTTTCCGTGGACGAAAACTCCCCGTATTCTTTCCCGAGAAGATTCAGAACGGCTTCGCTTTTTGGTTTCGTAACGCCCGGGTACCGCCACGCGCTGATCACTTTGCGGATTCGCGGCGTGTTCTGAATCATTGCCCAGAGTTCGTAGGGATGTTTTGCGCTTCCGGCTTTTTGCATCATCGCGACGGTTTTCGGCGCGATCCCCTCCTCAATACGCTGTGGCGAGTTTACGATCCGCCGCACGCGGGATTCAGACAAGCCATAAAACCGCATTTTATTCCGCGCGTGCGCTGTCCAGTGCCATGCTTTGGGCTTGGGGATAGGAACCATTTTGTGATTACACTTTGAATTACGAAACTCCATAAATCAAACGAATCTGGTAGTATAACAAGAGCG
>CAYJRG010000013.1:0-10651 GCA_964372585.1 uncultured Candidatus Saccharibacteria bacterium | reverse complement strand
TATTGAAGGGTCGAAGTGTCGGGCCGCCGGGAGGTCTCACTGCTCGACTCTCGACAAAGCTCGAGTCCGCGCTTTCAAAACCCTCGGTTTTGAAATATTCCTACACGGGGAACCGAGCGCGGTTCCCCGACCCCCTCCGCTGTTCGATTCCCAGCGTAATCCAAGAGCAAAAATAAGAATGGCTCCGCATCGCGGGGCTATTCTTATTTTTGTCGGGCCGCCGGGAATCGAACCCGGTCTAAACGCACCCCATGCGCTCGTACTACCGGTATACTACGGCCCGTCGAGTTGAGCTTGACCCACTTTTTCAACTCAAAGATACTAACAGGTTTTCGGATGACCTGCAAAAAAGAAGGCAACCGTTTTCCGGTTGCCCCCTCGAGTTTATTCCGTAGTTATTTCCCTTTCTCGTTGGGAATTGATTGCAATATGATCCACCTGAAATCATCTACAACTTCGACTTCACAGCTGGGCGGTGCCTCAAGCGTGAGAACTTCCTGGTTCTTCGGAATGTAACGCCTCGCGCCGCGGAATTTAGTTTTTCCAATAAATTGCCCAAGGTCGCTTTCTATAATTCCTGATTTTTTGTTTGCGGCGTGGATTATCGTCCCGCAGCTTGTGGCGATGCCAACATGACCTACGCCATCGGATGGATCGTCGAGATACCAATCAATCCAGCCGGACACGAAGACAAGATCGCCCGCGATAAGCTCATCAAGCGATACGGCTTCGCCCATCTCTCGCTGTTGAATTGATCGCCGAGGCAGCCAGATTCCGCGCTGTGCATAGAGCCATTTCATGAAGCTTGAGCAATCCATGACTGTCGGTGCTTCTCGCGGTTGCGCCCCGCGGCGATATTGCGATTTGCCTATGCATTCATGGGCAAGCGCAATGAGATCAACCTCAAGAATTTTGAATCCTTTTGCTATGAGGATAGCTAGAGATTCTTCGCAGGGGATAGGCAGTCGAAGCGACTCTAATGCTACTGCGCATCGATTTTGGACAACGCGGTATTCCATAGTATTTCCTTTTTATTGAATGTTAATGAACAAAAATCCGCCCGAGAGGGCGGATCGTCAGACCTTGACGCGGGTCAAACACGCCCTCGGTTAGAAAAAATAGAAAAACGAGGGGCAACGGACAAACATAGACCACGTTGCGATACGATGCGTGTGAAGCATGGTGGTTATTCTCTTTTTTTACTTACCTGACTCATGACCCTTGACCCATGAACCTTATCGAGCGACTTCATGCACTGGACGCAGATGAGCTTTCGGATTCCGCCGACCTTGGCGTATTGGAGGTTTGGGTATTTCCGCGATTTCGAAGTGGGGTTGTAGTGGCCGCGGAGCAAAATTCGCCTGCCGACGATGATGGACCCCTTGCCGCACGTTGAACAGTGTCTCATGATTTTATATGAATCACGAATCAGGAGTCATGAATCATGTGAATTCTATTGGAAATTTTTACATGATTCTTGACTCATGACTCCTGACTCGTTTTTTATTCCTCTTTCACTTTCAACTTCTTCGACTTTTTCTTGTTGAGTTTTGGGAGCCGGATGGTGAGTATGCCGTTTTTGAAATTCACCTCTGCGTTTTCCGAATCAACTTCTTCGGGGAGCGTGATTGACCTCGAAAACTTGCCCCAGTAACACTCGTGGTAAAAATAATCTTCTTCCTTCACGCGGATCTCCCGCGTGCGTTCACCTCTGATGGCGATTGAATCGTTTGTGGCACTGATGTCGATGTCCTCCGGGCGCACGCCCGCGATGGCGGATTCAACCACGATCTCATGCGGGGTTTGGAACACGTCGAGCGTGAGCTGGCCTTCGGCTTCGTGGTTTTGCCTCGCGCGTTCGCCGATTTGGACGGCTGGCTTGCCGAGCGCGGAACTCGATTTCGCGAGCTCAACGCTCATGAAATCTTCCTCCGCCTTCTCTTTTTCCTCGGAGAGTTCCTTGAAAAATTTCTCGTTTTCCTCCGTGTTCGCGTTCATGGATTTATATTATGATTTATACTATTTTTCGCTTGAGTTTTTCAAAATCGTTAAGCACAAAGAAGCCGACGATGGCGAGAAAAATGACGATGTATGTCAGATTCTCGTATTGAAGTATAAGATAATTGAAAACGGTATGCAAGAGGATTGCCATGCCGAGGCCAACGTAGAGATATTTATGAGTTTTGAAGTCCCGGATGTCGAGCGCCCAAAAATATCCGACGACGGCGCTCGCGAGCGAGTGCAGGAGTGTTGCTCCCACAAATCGGAGAGAGGTGATTACGAAGACGCTGTGTATGGCCGCCGCCGCCCCGCCCACGGACGCGGCGCCGCTCGCGGCGCCGATGTTTTCAAGCGTTGCAAATCCTAATCCGGCGATTACCATGTAGACCATCGCGTCCACGGGTTCGTCGAAGTAGGGATTGCCTTTTACTACAAGGTATGCCGCGTCGAATTCACCGCGCTCTTCGATGAGAGAGATAGCGACAAGCCACGCGATGCCGAAGCCGAATTTAACAAGATCTTCTATTGAGGAAATCGCGTTGAGCGACGTGATGTCGGACGTGATGTCGAATGTGCTGATGCCTAAAGCTGACAGGATGTGTTTGTTTAAAAATGTTTCGGCGACGAGCGCCACAAGCGCGGAGATCATCCCCGCGAGAAACGTGAGGATGATGAGCCGTTTCGGTTCGGGGTGGAGGTCTTCTTTGAGATACAAAAACAGCCACACGAAGCCGGGCAGAAGTCCGAGGGTGATTGCGATAAAGATCATTGCGCTAGGAGTTTTGAGATGGTTCTACCACGGCTTGATGAGTAATAGTTTCTCCGGCCGGAATTTTTCGTATATTTCTTCGGTGATGAACGGCATGAAGGGGTGGAGCATTTTGAGGCAGTCGAGAAGGATGGTTTCGAGGACGTGGTAGGCGGCTTGTGAACGGAGAAGATTTTCCTTTTGGCTACTGCTGTTCTCCCCATTTTCTCGGCGCAAGAGCGGCTTATATTCCTCGATAATCTTATCCGCGAACGTGTGCCAGATGTAGTGGTAGATTTTTTCCGCGGCGAGGTGGAATTCAAATTTCTCGATGTGCTTTGTTATTTCTTTTTTTACCCCTTTAAGCTCTTTGATGTTTGCCTTATCTTCTGCCGTAAGCGTGAATTCTCGCTGATTTTTTCTGCGTCTGTCCGCGTCCATGTCCGCGCCTGTCCGCGGTTTGTGCATCAGCACAAACCGAGCGATGTTCCACAGTTTCGTGGCGAAGTTGCGGTAGCCGCGGATTTTGTCTTCGGAGATGACGGGGTCGCTTCCGGTTGCGGTGCCGGCAAGAAGCGCAATTCGCAGTGCGTCCGTGCCATACGTTTCGGCGACGCCCAATGGGTCAACGACATTACCCTTCGACTTCGACATTTTTTGCCGGTCTTTATCACGGACAATTCCGTGAAGATAAACGGTTCGAAATGGAATGTTGCCGGTTCTATAGAGGCCGAGCATGATCATGCGGGCAACCCAAAAGAAAAGAATTTCATGGCCGGGCGCCATAACGTCGGTCGGGTAGAATGTTTCAAAATCATTTTCTTTTCTTGACCCATGACCCATGACCCTTGACCCCTCTTTAAATCCGAGCGTAAGGAAGGGCCACTGCCCCGAAGAAAACCACGTGTCGAACACATCTGGGTCTTGAGTCCATCCTTCTCCCTCCGGCGGCTTTTCGCCAACACGAATTTCTTCATTGGTTCTTGACCCCTGACCCATGACCCCTGACCCGTTCCTAAACCACGCCGGTATCCGTATGCCCCACACGATCTGCCGCGAGATGTTCCAGTCACGGATGTTTTTGAGCCAGTGGAAATAAACTTTTTTCGCGTGGGCGGGATAGAATTGTATCTTTCTTTGTTTTACCGCCGCGATGGCTTTTTTTGCGAGCGGCTGTGTTTTAATGAACCATTGCGGCTTTGGCAGGGGCTCGAGCGTCATGCCGCACTTGTAGCAGGTTGCGACTTGGTGGACATATTCGGGGTCCACTTTTTCCAGAATGCCAATGTTTTTCATTTCTTCCGCCACCTTCGCGCGCGCGTCAGCCACTTTCATTCCGGCGAATCGCCCCGCCCCGGACATGAGCCGCCCGTCCTCGCCAATGACCAGCTTCGGGCCGTCAATCTTTTCCTTGTGCCGCTTCCATATTTCAAAGTCCGCCGCGTCGTGCGCGGGCGTAACTTTGACCACGCCGGTGCCAAACGATGGATCGACGGCCTCGTCTGCGATGACTGTGAATCGGAGCGGTCCCAAGAGGCCCTTCGCGTCTATGATTTTCCCGACGTAGTTTTTATACCGCCTGTCTTTTGGATTCACCGCGAGCCCGGTGTCGCCGAACTTCGTTTCGGGGCGGACCGTGGCGAGTGTAAGCGGCCCATACTTAATGAAGTATAAAGGATCTTTCCGCTCGACGTATCTTACTTCTAAGTCGGAAAGCGCGGTTCGGTGCTTGGTGCACCAATTCACGACGCGGACGTCGCGATAGACGAGTCCGTCGTCGTATAGTTTTTTGAACGTGGCATACACGCCCTCGACGATGTCGGGATCAAGCGTGAATGTTTCCCGCGACCAATCGCACGACGCCCCGAGCTTTCGGAGCTGGCCCTCCATGATTTTTTTGTTTTCCTGCGTGAAGTTCCAGATTTCGCGGAAGAGTTTTTCCCGCTCGATGGCAAACCTGTTCCTTCCTTCCTTTTCAAGTTTTTTGTCGAATACGACCTGTGTCTCGAACCCCGCGTGGTCCGCCCCGGGGAGCCACAGCGCGCGGCGCCCGCGCATTCGCCAAAAACGAATCAGAAGGTCTTGAATAGCGACCTCAAAGGCGTGCCCGACGTGGAGCGGCCCGTTCGCGTTCGGCGGGGGCATGATGATGCAGAAATCCTTGACCCGTGACCCGTGACCCGTGACCCGTGAAACGGGCAAGTTGTCCGGATTAAAATAACCGGACTCCTCCCAACGCTTGTAGATTCGCCCCTCTATCGCTTTGTGGTCGTAGCGAGATTCGAGTTCGTCCATGTTGACTATAGAAGTATACGAAAATTCGGGGGGCATGGAAAGTCGCACCTAAATCGTTCTATACTGTAAATCATGTCGTTTTGGAAACGGAAAAAACCCGACCTCGCGTTTGAGGAATCTCTGGGCGAGGATTGGTCGAAGGATTTTGAGGTGGTGGAGGTGCCGCTTGGCAATCAGCCGTTTTTCTACGCCGGAATCGCGATTTTTTTGGTTGGCGTTATCGTGATGTGGCGGATTGCGTATTTGAACATCGGGAACGGGATTTTTTACGCGGCGCGTGCCGAGGCAAATCAGACGCACTACCGCGCGATTCCAGCCCCGCGGGGACTGGTGCTCGATCGGAACGGCGTGGTGCTTGCGAAAAATAAAGCGGTGTTCACGGCAACGCTCGACGTAAAGGAATTTTTGAGCCGCCGCGAGCTTGAAGAGCAGACGCTCAGCGCGATCGAGCGGGCGCTCCGGATTCCGCGAGACGAGATGTGGGTTCGGATTCACGCGGCAAATGAAAATGATTTTCTGACACCGATCGTTCTCGACGACAATCTCGACCAGTCGGAGATTGTGGAGCTCAAAAGCATCAACTTGCCGACGATCGTGGTTGAGAGCGACTTTGAACGCGAATATCCGAAGGGCTCCGTTTTTTCGTCTGTTGTCGGATACACGGGGCGGGTGACGTCTGCCGATTTGAAACGCGATAAGAGCTTGGCGAGCAACGGTTTCATTGGGAAGGCGGGAGTGGAAAGTTATTACGACAAAGATTTGCAGGGCGCTCCCGGCGTTGTCTCGTGGGCGCGGGACGCGCGGGGGAATGTGGTGGGAAGCGAGAAGAAGCAGGACCCTCTAATTGGGAAACCCCTCCGCCTTACCATAGACGCCGAATTTCAGGAATATCTCCACCGCCGTCTAGGGGACGGGCTCGTTTCGCTCGGGCGGAAGGCGGGCCTTGCGGTTGCCCTTGATCCTCAAAGCGGCGAGGTGCTTGCGCTCGTCAGTTTCCCGAGTTTCGACAACAACGCACTCTCCGGCTCCGGACGAGACGAGGAGAAACTCGCGATTTTGAATTCTCCCGACAAGCCGCTCTTTAACCGAGCCGTCGCAGGAATGTATAACCCGGGATCCACCATGAAGCCGCTCGTGGGCATCGCCGCGCTTCGCGAGGGCGTGATCGACGCGGAGCGCACGATTTTCTCCCCTGGGTATCTTGAGATACCAAATCCCTATAATCCGGATGCCCCCACCCGATATGCGGACTGGCGATATCAGGGCGATGTGAATCTTGCCTCCGCGCTCGCGCAATCGAGCAACGTGTATTTTTACACCGTGGGGGGAGGCACGAAAGACATGAAAGGGCTTGGCATTTCGGTTTTGCGGGAATGGTGGAAAAAGTTCCGCCTCGGAACGCCCACGGGGATTGATCTTCCCGGGGAGGCGGCTGGCTTTCTGCCCTCGCCGGAGTGGAAGGAAGAAAAGACGAAACGGCCGTGGCTACTGGGCGACACCTACAACGTTTCTATCGGGCAAGGCGATCTTTTGGTGAATCCGCTTCAGCTCATCTCGTTCGTCGCGGCAATTGCAACTGGCGGCAAGCTGTATCGGCCCGTGGTGAATCTAAACGCTCCTCATCCCGCGATGGTCGATGATCTTTCGAGTCTCGATGTGGAGATGCGAGAGGTTCGAAAGGGCATGCGGCAGACCATTACCTCGCCGCTCGGGACCATTAAGTCTCTTATTGACCTTCCGTTCGTGGTTGAAGCAAAAACAGGCACGGCGCAAATCCAAAATAACACCAAGACGAACGCCATTTTCGTGGGCTACGCTCCGGCGCCCGATCCGGCCATTGCTCTTATTGTGCTTGTGGAAAATTCAAAAGAAGGGAGCGCGAACACCATCCCGATAGCGAAAGACGCGCTGAGGTGGTATTATGAAAATAGGTTAAAGGTCAAAAATTAAAACTTAAAAGTCCGCGTTTTAAATTTTTTAGATTTAAGTTTTAAGATTTAAGTTGCTTTCATGTCCGAACTTCGCAGAGATTTAGTTTCGGGAGATTGGATTATCATAGCTCCGGAGCGCGCCCGCCGGCCTCATCTTATCGTTCCAAAAAAAAAGAAGCGGGCGGCGTCTTCCAAAAAAGACTGCCCGTTTGAAGACCTCAAAAAATCCGGCAACTGGCCTCCGATTTTGAGTTTTCCGAAAGGCGCCCGATGGACGTGCGCGGTGATTAAAAACAAATATCCGGCCCTCACGCACTTGTCGGGGTGCGCTCAGCCGTTTCAAGTGGGGCCGCATCTCATCAAAACCGGAGTCGGCCAGCACGACCTCGTCGTTACGCGGAATCATTACAAAAATTTCGGCGATTTGCCGTTAGGTGACGCCGCGTCGCTCTTGGGCTTGCTTCAAAAAAGATACAAAATGCTTGCGAAAGACCTCTGCAATTTTTACACCTCAACGTTTTTCAATTGGGGCCAGTCGGCGGGCGCGTCTATTTTCCATCCGCACTACCAGGTGCTCACGCTTCCCATCGTCCCTCCCGACGTCAGCCATTCCCTTGAAGGATCGCGGCGCTATTTCGCGAAGCATCGGCGGTGCGTCCACTGCGTGATGCTTGCCTTTGATATGAAGGATGGGAAACGGATCATAGATAAAAATTCGCGGGCGGTGGCTCTTGCGCCGTTCGTCTCGCGCGTGCCGTTTGAATCGAGAGTCTTTCCGCTCGCGCATTCGGCTCGGTTCGAGAACACCCCCCTCGGAGACCTTCGCGCCGTCGCGGGCATGATCCAGTCGGTTTTGAAGCGGATGAAAAAATATTTGAACGACCCCGACCTCAATTTTTTTATTCACACTGCTCCGCTTCGGGGCGCGGGATTCGGATACTACCACTGGCATGTCGAGGTGGTGCCTAAAATTTCAAACTGGGGAGGATTTGAACTCGGAACCGGCGTTGACATAAATGTAGTGGACCCCGAGAGCGCCGCCTCGGTTTTGAAAGGAAAGAGTTTGCTGTAGCTTGAAAAAACCCGCTGGCCCCCCCTTGCCTCGACCGTCCCGACGCAACGTCGGGACGGTCGAGGGGCGAGGGAGAGAAAAAAATGCTCCACAAAATTCTGAAATCCAAACTGATCAGCTTTTTATTTTTTGCGAGCATTCTTTTTGTCCTCGGGGCGCTCGGGTGGGCGTATAGCGCCTTGCGGAGCATCCCCGGGCCGATAGTCGTGCGTTTCAATAACGCCTCGGGCATTACCGAGCTCGGAGGATTTTTAAACCTCGCCTCCGTTGCGGCGACGGGCATCGTCATCGTGGTTATAAACTTCTTTCTGGCGCTTGAGCTTCGGGAGCGAGACCGGTTTTTGGGCACTATCATTGCCGCCTCAACGCTTCTCATGAGCGCCTTGATTTTTATCGGCTTTGCGGCTATCATTGCTGTGAATTAGAGTCACGAGTCATGAGTCATGGAAAAACAATCCTTTTTTGACCCCTGACCCCTGACCCCTGACCCCTGACCCATGACCCATTTCGCAATCATCCAAACCGGCGGCAAGCAATACCGCGTTTCCGCCGGGGACAAAATCAAAATAGAAAAAGTTGACGCCGTGGAAGGCGCCGCGTTTACCTTCGACAAGGTTCTGCTTTCGGCGAACGGCGAGAATGTTTCGATCGGCGCGCCCTACGTTTCCGGCGCGACGGTGGAGGGCACGGTGCTTCGCCAAGCCCGCGACAAGAAAAAAATTGTGTTTAAGTATCACTCAAAAACGCGCTTTCATAAAAAGAAAGGGCATCGCCAGCATTTTACCGAAGTTGAGGTGGTGAGGGTGTGAGTTTGACGACGATGAGTGGGGATATATAATTTGAATATGAAAAAGGAGCAACGAAAACAAAACGAGAATGCTGGGATTGGCGCGGTTTTAGAGATTGATTCTAGCCCCCATCTCAAAAATATCTCGAGCCGCGATATAGGCAAATTCGGGCGGGGGCACGAAGCGACGACGACGGCGTACCCGAGGTACGCCGAGGAGGAGGCGACACAGCCATCCGCCCGAATTTGCCATATCCCTTCGGGTTCCAGCAGGTTTTTCGCCCGACTGCGTTGCTCCTCGGATCCGTATCCCGATACTGTTTCCTCATTGCGCCTTGTCGGGCGAAAAACCTGCGGGGAACGCGGCGGAGCTATTTTGAGATGGGGGCTAAGCTCGATCACGTCGTGGAAGGTCAGCGCGGAATTCAAGCGCAAGTTGAAAAAGTAGATCAGAAAGTTGATGATGTGCTCAAAGAAATGGACTACAAGTTTGGCGTTGCTTTCGACGAACTTCATCTGATCCGCAGTGAGTTGGGGGAAAAGATCGGGCGAGATGAATTTATTGTTCTTGAGAAGTGCGTTCTGCATTTGGAGAAAAAAGCCTCGCGATTTTCTGAATGAACGCAGAGGCGCGAATCTGCCAGAGCCCCGCAATCCAATGCCTAGCAACGAACAAAAAACGTGTCAGAATTGCCGAGCATCATTCACCATTGAACCGGACGATTTTGCGTTTTACGAAAAAATAAACGTCCCGCCGCCAAAGATGTGCCCGTTGTGCAGACAGCAACGGCGGATGCTTTTCCGGAATTTCAAAACGCTTTACAAGCGGACATCGGATCGTTCTGGAAAATCCCTTATTTCCATGTATGCCCCGTGGTCGCCGTACAAAGTAGTGAGCCATGACGAATGGTGGGCAGGTAGCTGGGATCCAAAAACCTTCGGCCGAGGTTTTGATTTTAATCGCCCGTTCTTCGATCAGTTTCAGGAACTCCTCCTCGCCGTGCCTCGATTCGCTCTCGTGAATGTAAAAAGCGAAAACTGCGAGTATTCCAATTTCGTCTGGGGTTCAAAAAATTGCTATCTGGTATTCGGTTGTGTGGAAACAGAGGAATCCGCCTACGGGCATATTGTCTGGGAATCAAAAGATTCATTCGATAATTTATATCTCTATAAATCGGAACTGTGTTATGAAACCGTTGATTGTTTGGGATCATATCGGCTTCTGTATTCGCAGGAATGCGAGAGCTGTTCCGATGGCATAGGTCTTTTTGACTGTCGAAGTTGTTTGAACTGTATCGGATGTGTCGGGCTCAAACAAAAGTCCTATTATATATTTAACGAGCCCGTTGGAAAAGAGGGGTATGAAAAGTTTTTACGGGAGCATCCGCTCACGGACCCAAACACAATTCCATATATTCTGTCAAAACAGCGCGAGCTTCGCAAAAAACTGCCCCAGCGCCATTTCTTTGGATCGCATAATTCAAACGTATCCGGCAATCACATCTATAACGGAAAAAATCTCCAGTATTGCTTCGACGTGAAGGGTGGAGAAAATTCAAAATTCATTTTCACGTCTCGGCGCGCGGTGGATTCGTATGACGTCGGTTTCTCGCCGGATATCGAGCTTGTGTACGATTCTTTAACGACGCTTAAAACTGCGCGGACGTTGTTTTCGCACATGATTTACGAATCAAATGATGTGTATTACTCGGATTGCTGTTTCACATCTCGACATTTGTTTGGATGCGCTGGTTTGCGTAATGCCGAGTATTGTATTTTGAACAAACAATACTCAAAAGAAGAATACGAAGGGCTCG
>CAYJRG010000012.1:1169-10735 GCA_964372585.1 uncultured Candidatus Saccharibacteria bacterium | reverse complement strand
GAAAAAGGGCGGGGCTCCTCGCAATGACAAGGGGTGTGAAGGGTTACTTTTCATGGAGTTATGCACAAGGAGTGTGAGGAGTTACAGCAATGAGGATATTTGAATCGAGCAACATGGCGCGAGACCTATTCGCTCGAGCGGCGGGCGGTTATTGCCCGTCTCTTTTCGCGGCGTCCCCACCCGCGACGCATCTCGCGGATTTCCCGACGCGACTTTGCGCCTCGTTCTTTCAAAATACCGATGGCGTTTGTGAGGCGCTTAGAAAGCGGCGCGGGCGGTAAACCCAACTGCTTGAAGGTAGAAACCTTTGTGTCATACACCATGAGAGAAGTGTATCACAGCGGGGGGTCGCGCAACAACCCCGCCCCTCACGGCGCCGCCGCGGCGCCGTGAGAATCCGCGATCAAAGAATAATCGTATTTGAACAATTTGGTGGCTATTTTGAAAATGCCGTAGGTGATGAAGGGCGCCGCGAACACGTCTATCGAGTAGTGGACGTGCGCGAGAAGGACGCTCGCGCCGAAAAAAATCGTCGCGCCGATGAAAAACCTGCGCCAAAACTTGTCGTGCCAAAATATGAGCGCGAGCAGAAACGGCGCGCCCGTGTGGCCGGAAAAGAAAAATTCGCCGTCGGAAATAAGCCGATTGTAAATGTAAGTCAAAAGTCCGTCTCCGTCGAACACCGCTTGATTTGGGTATATGCCGATGTGTGTGAGACTGATGAAAAACGCGCGGAACACGACAAAGAGCGCAATCGCTTTAAGCGCGAAGAGGAGGTGTTTCGGTTTATAGACAAGGAGCAGTACGGCAAAGAGCCAGAATAGCATCGCGCCCTGCACAATGATAAAATCAATGTTCAAAACCGGCAGGTTATCGAGCAACATATCCCCCGTAAATCCCGAGAGCGCGGCCTTTTTATCTGAATAATTTCCGGCGCGCACCTGGATCATAAAACTCAAGACCAAAAGAAATATGCCGAGGTAGAGCGAATTCCTGTGTCGGGAATCCCAGAAGTCCGAATGGTGCGGGAAGAAACGATTCATACGCATTATTTTGTATTATACATGAATGGTTAGTAGAAAGTGGAAGAGAAGTTACTGGATTGCTTCGGCGCGGTGGCGCCTCGCAATGACAAGAAGAGATGAGCGATGTAGAATATACACTATGGGAAACTTTTCGGAACTGTCACAATTCACGTCGTGGACCAACAGCCCCTGGGGATACATCCTGATGTTTGCCGCTATGGTGCTTTGGGGTCCGCCGGTTACCTCGACTGGCGCCTTCGCGGCGGCGCTCGGCTATTTCAACGGGTGGGTGGTCTTCGCCATATCCATCCTGTCGAGCCTCCTTGCGGATGTCGTACACTACGCGATCGGCTTCTGGGGCAGAGGCGGGTTCATAGAAAAATATGGGAAGTATGTGGGACTGACGCCGAAATTGGTGTCGCGCCTTGATAAGCTCATGCACAAAAACGCCGGCAAGGCAGTGATACTTTCGAAAATAATTCCCCTGTTTGCCGCTCCGGCACTCATCATCGCCGGGGCAACGCGCACGCCGCTCAAAAAATACGTCTGGTGGTGCTTTGTCGTCACCGTGCCGACCTCGATCCTCTTCTTTGTGATCGGATACTACTTCGGAGAAGCGTACATTACAATCGAAAGCTACATCAACTCGGGCGGATTCCTCCTCGCGCTCCTTGCGATTGTTTTCGTTGTGGGCATCTTCGCGTGGAAAAAAATATCCAGCGTAATCTTCAAAGACACGCGATGATTTCAATTATTATTCCTGCGTTCAACGAAGAAAAGGCGATCGGCGGGACGCTCAAAAAAATAAAAGAGGAGCTCACCGAGCACGAGTACGAAATTATCGTGGCAGATGACGCGAGCGCCGACAAAACTGCCGAGATCGCGGGGTGTTTTGCGGACAAGGTAGTCGTGCGCCCGCCGGATGCCCCACGATCCATCTCCGCAAACAGAAACCGCGGCGCGGCGGCGGCGCGGGGAGATTACCTTGCGTTCGTTGACTCCGACGTAACGATCCCCAACCCAAACCAGTTTTTCAGAACAGCGCTCCGCGAGTTCGAAAAAAATCCAAAACTTGTGGCAGTCACCTGCCGTATTCAGGTGCTTCCTTCCTTGGCGACGTGGATGGACAATGTCGGGTTTTGGATTGTGGACCTCATCATCCGAATCGCAAACAACGTACTGCGCACCGGCAGTGGCACGGGAAAGTTTCAGATGGTTAGAGCGGCCGCGTTCCGGAACATCGGCGGATACAACGAACATCTCATCGCCGCGGAAGACATAGAACTTTTCGAACGGCTCGTGAAAATCGGGCGCACTCGTTTTGTTCCCTCGCTCATCGTCTACCACGGAGGGAGGCGGGTGCACGCGATCGGCTGGCCGCGCCTCGTTTGGATTTGGATCGCAAACTTGATCTCGGTTAAGTTTTTCAAACGGGCGGCGAGTAAGGAATGGACGGCGATTCGCTAACGATGAAATTGAGTTTTGTGATCCCCGCGCACAACGAAGAACGGTACATCGGCGCGTGCCTCGAGTCGGTGATAGCCGAAGCAAAAAATGCCTCGGTTGACGCCGAGATCGTTGTCGTCAACAATGCCTCGACGGACAACACGCGGGCGGTCGCCGAGCGTTTTTCCGGAGTTCGGGTGCTCGACGAATCCCGCAAAGGCACGAACCGGGCGCGGGAGACCGGCTTCCGCGCTTCGACCGGCGATCTTGTCGCAAACATCGACGCCGACACCGTGATCACCGAGCGGTGGCTCTCGCGGGCGCTTCGGGCGTTCGACCGCGATCCAGGCCTCGTTGCCTTCTCGGGGCCGTATCTCTTCAACGACATACCGGCATACCAGCGATTCATCACGGCTCTCTTCTACGCGTGTTCGTATCCCTTCTATCTTTTGGGCGCGTGGTTCGGACGGGGGACGTTCATCATCGGCGGCAATGTCGTTATTAACCGCACAGCGCTCGAAGCCGCAGGCGGCTACAACACGAACATCGCGTTTTACGGCGACGATACCGACACGGCCATACGCCTCCGAAAAATCGGCCGCGTGAAATTTGATTACGGCTTTACGATTCATTCTTCAAGCCGGCGGCTCGCGAAGGAGGGCTTCATTGCCACGGGACTGCGTTATGTATTAAATTATGTCTGGGTTACGGTAACAGGAAAACCCCGAACTACAACATCAACCGCAGTTCGGGAACCCGATCACACCCAGAAAACACAACCATGAAAACTCCAAATCCCTTCAAAATCGCCGCGCTCGCGGTCGGAGACGCCCTCGCGCTCTACGCGAGTCTTTTTGTCATGCTCATCCTCCGCTACGGGGCAAATTTTTATGAGGAATTCAAAAGCTCGCACGCCCTGCCGTTCACGTTCATGTTCGCCCTGTGGATGATTGTTTTTTACATCTCGGGACTCTACGATCTTCGCCGCCTACGGAACAACCTCGATTTCCTGAAAACGCTCTTCCTCACCATACTCGTGAACGGGCTCCTCGCAACCGCATTCTTTTATTTTCTCCCCGCCCTGAAGATCACGCCAAAAACAAACCTGTTTATTTTTATCGCCCTCTTCACCTGCATTGAAGTGTTCTGGCGGCGGATGTTTAACAAGCTCGCCTCGTCCGGCGAAGCGCCGAATAGAGTCCTACTCATTGGAAATTCAAACGTGTCGGAAGAACTCGCCGCGCTCGTTTCGGCAAATCCGCAGATGGGGTATTGCATCGCGGCGCGCCTGCCGGAAGTTACCGCGGGACAATCCATCCGCGAGGAAGTTGGAAAACATGGGGCGAACGTCGTCGTCGTGCCGCGGCGCCTGAAACATAATCAAACCTTCACAAGTGAACTCTATAAACTTTTGAGCGGCGGAATCGAAGTGCGCGACCTCGCTCATTTTTACGAGCTCGTAACGCGGAAAATTCCGCTCTCGGAAGTGGAAGAGGTGTGGTTTCTTGAGCACGTTGCAAATCAGCCGAAATTTTACGAACAGCTGAAACGCGCGGGGGAAATTTTATTCGCGCTCCTTCTTCAGATCGCGCTTCTGCCGCTTGAGGCCGTGCTTGCGCTCGTTACCATAATCGTCTCCCCTGGGCCCGTCATCTACAAACAGACACGGGTCGGAAAAGACGCGAAGACGTTTACGCTCTATAAATTCAGAACGATGCGGGTTGACGCCGAACGAGCAGGCGCGCAGTGGTCTGGAATACAGGACGATCGGGTAACTCCGTTCGGGAAGTTCCTGCGATGGACACACCTCGATGAACTGCCCCAGCTCGTGAACATCATGAAAGGCGACCTTTCGTTTGTGGGCCCCCGGCCGGAGCGGCCCGAATTTGTCGAGTCCCTTAAAAAACACATCCCCTACTATGAAATGCGGCATATTGTGCACCCGGGCGTTACCGGGTGGGCGCAAATCCACCATCACTATGCCGCGCCCGACGCCGACTCATACGAAAAACTGCAATATGACATTTACTACATCAAAAATCGCTCGCTGGTTCTTGATCTTGCCATCATTGTTAAAACTCTCCGGTCGGTATTTATAAACCACACATGATGCTGTTATAATTCCTCTCGTGTTCCGTCATTGCGAGCGAAGCGAAGCAATCCAGAATTTAGATTGCTTCGTCGCGGACTCCTCGCAATGACAGCAGACGGCGACTTCCCGAATAGCTAAAATGACCAGAAAAAAAATCTTAATCACCGGCGGGGCCGGGTTCATCGCAAGCCACATTGCCGATGCCTATATCGCTTCGGGGCATATCGTTGAGATCATAGACAATCTCGCGACGGGGTTCAGGAAAAATGTGCCGAGGAAAGCAAGGTTTTATGAAACCGACATCCGCGACCTCGCGGAAGTGGAACAGATTTTTAAAAAAGAGCGGCCGGAGGTCGTAAGCCACCACGCCGCGATCGCGGAAGTGGTGAAGTCTCTCCGCAATCCACTCCCCACGCTCGAAGTGAATGTTTTGGGAACCGCCAATGTGCTTCTCGCTTTCGGAAAGCACGGGCCCGGCAGGAGCAAAAAATTTATTTTTTCCTCCACCGGCGGCGCGATCTACGGCGAACCAAAAAAGATTCCGGCCGATGAACACACCGACGCGGTTCCCCTTTCTCCCTACGGGCTTTCGAAACTGCTCGGCGAGGAAGTGATCAAGTTCTACGCGCGGCAGTTCGGATTCGACTATCTCATTTTCCGCTACCCGAACGTCTACGGCCCGCGGCAAAACCCGAAAGGCGAAGCGGGAGTTGTGGCAATCTTCGGCAGACTGATGAAAATCTGCGCGCGTCCGATGATCTTCGGCGACGGGACGAAGGCGCGGGACTATGTGTATGTGGGCGACATTGCGCGAGCGAACGTCATCGCGCTCTCACGCGGGAAAAATGAAATTATCAACCTCGGCTGGGGCAAAAAAGTGACTGACCACATGATTTTTAACGCCGTCGCGCGCGAGGCCAGCTTTGCTGAAAAACCGCGCCATGCCCCCTACCGGAAAGGCGAGGTGTATCAGATCGCGCTTGACGCGCGCCGCGCCAAAAAAATCCTCGACTGGGAGCCGAAGGTAAAACTTCAGGAAGGGATTAGGAAAACGCTCGAGGAAATTTAAGACTTTAGATACGATTCGCCGCTTGAGGAATCGTGAACATCAAATAATCTGTAATTCACGAGTAATTCTTCTCTGGGATTGATGTCTCTATTCGCTACGCCGCAGGTTTCGGGCTCTCCGGCGAGCGCAACGACATCAATGTTGCTTTCGGTTGATGAGTGGTTTGTAAACCAGCTGTCGTCATCAGAATTTTTTCGTCCGCGAACAATTCTATGCCATGGACTGAACTCGGTTTCGCGGAGGCCCGCACGGTAAGCATATGGGATTTATTTTACTCGTCTTTTGATTTTTTCCTTTTCGCCGCCATTTTTCCAACCGCCTTCAGGTAATCTTCAAGCAACCACGAGCTTGATTGCACTTTGCCGCCGTGGCCGACATTGTAGACCATCTCGATACCCAGCTCCTCGCACACCGCCACCTCCGGCACGGGGTCGCCGTCCGGCTTTCGATCGCCGCCGTTCGCGAAAACGTGCGGGCGGATTTTCCGCAACTCGGCACAAACGCTTTTGTCATCCGACCCAAGAGAATGCTCGGTGAGCACCACTTCGTCCACCGAATCGAATGCCTCGATAATTTCTTTGCGCTGATCCTGCGGCATAAACGCGTGTTTCTTTTTATTGCGAAGCCAGTTATCGTTGTTCAAAATCACGACGAGCTTGTCTCCGAGAGAGCGCGCTTCGGCAAACATCCGCACGTGCCCCACGTGGATCGGATCAAACCCCCCGCTTACCGCAACAACGGTTTTTCCCTTTTTCTTTTTTTTCTCGATACTCGTCTTTTTGCTCATGTTCTTTTTCTTTATGCGCTAAAAATGTTATTAGTAAAATACTACGCTCATGCTACATAAAATCAAATCGTTTCTCTTCCACAACACCGCTCTGCGCCAGACGGTGGCGAAAAACGCCTTCTGGCTTTCCGTGTCCAACTTCGGCGGGCGCCTGCTCCGCGCGATTATTATTGTCTATTCCGCGCGAATACTGGGCGCGGGCGCATGGGGCGTTTTTAATTACGCCATCACACTCGTTGCCTTTTTAACCATATTTACCGACTTCGGCATCAACTTGATTCTCACGAGAGAATCGTCAAAAGCGAAGGATGCGGCGGAACGGGCGGCCATACTCTCAACGTCGTTCCTCCTAAAAATAGCGCTCTTGGCGCTTGGGATGGGTATCGTGATCTCTGCCGCATATCTCCCCATCCCGGCCTTCAGCGCGGCGGCCGCGATTTTTCCCATCGTGGCGCTCGTCATGGCATTCGACACGATCCGCGATTTCTGCTTCGCCATTTCCCGATCGCTTGAAAAAATGGAGTGGGAGGCGGGAATTTTTATCTTCACCAATATCTCAATCGTTGTCGCCGGATTTATTTTTTTGTATTTGTCCCCCACTGTGGCGTCATTCGCATGGAGCTACGCAGTTGGAACGGGCGCCGGCATGGCCGCGGCGCTTTTTGTGATGCGCGCCCATTTCAAAAATCTTTTTTCAAACTTCCGCGCGTCCGCGGCGAAATACATTCTCATCTCCGCGTGGCCCTTCGCCTTTGCAAATGCGCTGAGCATCCTCATGATCAATACCGATGTGCTCATCATCGGAATCATGCGGTCAAACGCCGACGTTGGCTACTATTCCGCCGCCAACCGAATCATACAAATCCTCTATGCTCTGCCGGCGATCGTTGCCATCACGATCCTTCCGGCGCTCTCGCGGCTCGCCGTTTCAGATCAGGCAAAGCTCCGCGCGATGCTCGAAAAAACCATCACAACCCTGCTCCTCGTCGCCATCCCCACGGCGCTGGGGGGGATCATTCTGGGAGACAAAATAATCGCCCTGCTCTTCGGAGCGGAATATCTTCCCGCAGTCGCCGCCTTTCGAATTCTTCTCATCACGCTCATATTTTCTTCGGCATCGATCATCCTCGGCGACGGCCTGTTCGTCTATAACCATCAGAAAAAACTGATCGTGTATTCCGCCCTAGGCGGCATCTCGAACGTCATCTTCGACCTCGCGCTCATCCCACGCTTCGGCATCGCGGGTTCGGCGTGGGCAACCGTCATATCGCAAATCATCAGCATCTCATACCTCTGGATCACCATGAAAAAAGTGAATTATTTTTCCGTTCTGCCCCGCCTCAAAAAAATATTCATTGCTTCCTGCGCGATGTCCGCGGCCGTCTGGCTTCTCGCGGCGCTCGGTCTCCACGTGGTCGCGGTCGTGATCCTCGCCGCACTGTTCTATCCTTTTGCGCTCTACTGCCTTAAAGAACCGGCGTTTTTGGAAATAACCGATGCGTTTTTGAGGAAGGTTAGGATTTCGGATACTTCTTCTCCTCCTACCCCGCCACCCGCCGTTTGAGCCGAGCGAGCGACTGATGCACCGCCCTGCGCACGAACTCGGGGAAAAAAGAATACGCGTACTGGGCGAGGTTGACGTAAAACGCCGGAAGGTAATGCGGATATATTCCTTTATACCTTCGCATGACGGAAAGCGATGCTTTGAGATGCGGGCGGATGTTTGCAATTGAGGTGTTTACCTCGCTCATGGTGTAGTAGGAAAAATACTCGGAGAAATTGTAGAGCTTCCCCAGAAGCCCCATCTTCAGCCAAAAATCCCTATCGCCCGAGTAGCGAAGCGACCCGTCGTACCAGCCCGCTTTTTCTCCCGCGCTCCGGCGGAAGATCGTCGTGCTGTTTGCCATCGGATTTGAAAACAACATGCGCTCTCTGATTTTTTCATCCGTTTCCGGTTTCAGATACCTATACAATTCTTTCCCCTCGGCATTTACCACCACCACTCCCCCGCCGCACCCAACATAATCCGGATTTTTTTCCAAAAAAGCGATTTGTTTTTCAAGCTTCCGCGGGTCGAGCCACGGGTCGTCGTCGTCAATCATGGCGATATATTCGCCCCGCGCCACGTGAAAGGCGCGATTGTAAGTTTTGGAAATTCCCAAATCGCCTTCCTGCCGGAGGTACACAATCCTCGGCTCTTTTTTTTGCCAGTCTGACACAAGCGCCGGAGTTGCAGTATCCGAGCCGCCATCCGCAACGATAAGTTCCCAATCTGCGAAACTCTGGCTCCGAACTGATTCGATGGCCTTTCCGACGAGGTGCGACCGATTGTAGGTTGCCATCACCACGGTAACTTTGGGATTGTTCATAGCCAGAAAATCATAGCAGAGGCAGGATTTTTTGACAAAGCACTGGACACGTGATAGTGTTCCTCCCAGTTCACCGACAACTAAACAATTCGACCAATCAACCAAACCTCCGAACAGAAAGCGAAGAAGTTATGACAACAACACAAGCACAAACGTTACCAACCCCCGTTTCACCCCCAACGCCGCCGCCCAGAGAAATACTTCAGTTTGGCCCGCGAGTAAACACCCTCGCTGGCGGGACCCGAAGAACAGTTCTCCTTGATCGCCCGTGGCAAAAGGAAATGATCATTGACGTTGAAAACTGCCCCTTTGAAATCCACCGAGACGATCCCGCGAAAACCTTTTGCAAACATAAGAGCGAAAATGGCGATGAATGGCGGGCGCGCAAAAACGAAGCAACCCCGTTCTCCTACCACCGGCTCATCATACCCTCTTGTTGCATGCCCGTCGGCGAACTGTGGACGCTCGGCGGAACAAAAGGCATCAACTCTGCGCTTGCAACAGCCGCGCGAGTGATTGAGCTTGAAGCATCGTACGTTCAAGACCTTTTTCTCTTCGTGCATGTGGGCTACATGGCCGGGCAACGCTACGGGCATCTCCACTGGCACCTCGTCCGGTCAGAAGGACGACCGACCTACACACTGGAAGAGATGCTCGAGAACACCGATGACCCGGATCTCACCGTGCATGAAGACGGCCACATACGGGTCTCGGCGGGAGGCGTAAGAGCAGGACAACTGCTCATCACGCCAAAACAAGGGATGCTCCATCTCTCGCA
>CAYJRG010000012.1:0-1159 GCA_964372585.1 uncultured Candidatus Saccharibacteria bacterium | reverse complement strand
AAGGGAAAAAGAACTCCTCGCAGAAATCCTCCTGCGCACGGTGTGCCTGTGCAACGAAAGATTCAAAAGCGCACAAGGCCTACCGCCGGACTTCCAAGTTGCGCTCGTCCTCAAGAGGGAAGGGATCTGTAAGTGGGGAACTTACATCCCAATCCTCAACCACCTTGGCGGAAGTGAATACCTCGCCGCCATGACCGGCACCGCCTACTGCCTGCCGTGGCCGCACGAGGTGACAGCCGCGCATCTCCACGGCGAAAGGTAAAAACGGGTAAAAACGCCCGCACAATTATCACCGCTCCGACCTCTTAGGTCGGAGCGTTTTTGTTTTTGTGCGCAAAAACACCCTGAGCGAGTCACTGAGTCGAAGAGTTATTTTCTATTTTCTAACTTCCTCACATACTCCTCCACCCGTCCGTACCGCTCCATCGTTCCAACGTCCAATAGATAATCGTTGGTTTCCCAGCCATAAAACTTTTCGCCGCGGCTCACAATGTCGGGCAGGAGCTCGTGGTCGAGGGAATATGTCGTGCCGGCGGGGATATAATCAAGAATTTTTTTTCGAAAGATATACACCGCATCGAGGGACTTCCATTTCTTCGGCAATGCTGTGTGGGGCTTTGAGTAGACTTTCAAAAACCGAAGCTCCTCGTCCACCTCCGCGAGGTCGGAGTCCCACGGATGGTCGTTCTCTCCTACAACCATCATACCGAGGGCGTCTGCGGGTTTTTTATGGAATGCATCCGCCATGTTTGAATAGTCAATTAAGCTGAACATGTCGCCGTAGATGAGGAAGAATTTGGGGTCGAGATGGGGTTCAAACCGCTTCATCTCTCCGGCAGTGCCCGAAGAGCCGATGCTATACGAAACCTTCACTCCCCACTTCGAGCCGTCGCCAACATACTCTTTTATTATTTCGGGCAGATAGTGGAGGTTCAGCAAAAACTCCGACACGCCGTGTTTCTTGAATTGCAGAATGTGATGCTCTAAAAGTGGTTTCCCGCCGAGAGGAAGCATGACTTTCGGCAGATTATCAGTGAGCGGGCGGAGTCGCGTGCCCATGCCAGCGCACAAGATTATTACTTGCTTGATGTCGGCGGCCATTTTTTATTTTCTATTTTCTAACTTCCTCACATACTCCTCCACCCGTCCGTACCGCTCC
>CAYJRG010000011.1:0-11412 GCA_964372585.1 uncultured Candidatus Saccharibacteria bacterium | reverse complement strand
GGCGACTCGCTTCGCTCGCTCAGTGTCTTCGACACTTCGATCCGCCAAAAAAAACAGACGCCGAAGGTTTTTCCTTCGGCGCCGTTGTTGGTCTTGCCAATCACCCGACTGGGCGCGGCCTACGCCCCAAACCCGCAGGAGATAAGCCCAGCGGAAACAGTGGGGGCCGCCTAGAGAACGCCACAAGCGCCCGCAACTCACCGGTGTTTAACGCCACCGGTTTTTTCCTCTCTGATGCCCACTTCACGGCGAGTGTTTCTGCATTTCTGCCTGTTCCGCGTGCCTTGAGTTTTCTGCGTTTCATGTGATTCCTTTCTCATGTAACTGATTGTTTATGAACCGAGGAAAAGGATACTATGACGCCGTAGGGCTGTCAAGGGGAGGAATTTGCAAAAGTAACATACAATACAATTAAACTAATAACCTGAGGATTTGCGCATTTGGATGCGGTTCGAGGCGCGAGCGAGGAGCGAACCGAGCAATAGTTTGGCACTATTGCGAGGGAGCACCGGAGCGAGCAACAAACCTGCCTGCCGGCAAGGCAGGGAAATGCGCCAAATGCGCAAATCCTAAATCTAATGAAAAGAACGTGCGTGCTCGTGGTCTTGGACGGATGGGGGATTGGGAGAAACGACGAAACAAATCCCATCCACGAAGTAAAGCCAAAAAATCTCGCGTGGCTTGAGGCACACTTCCCCGTAACGAGCTTGCAGGCCTCGGGCATCGCGGTCGGCCTCCCGTGGGGCGAGGTTGGGAACAGCGAGGTGGGGCACCTCACGCTCGGCGCGGGTAAAGTGCTCTACCAGCACTACCCGAGGATCACGATGGCGATACGCGACAACAGTTTTTTCAAAAATCCGGCGCTTGAGAACGCCCTCGCGCACGCGAAAAAAAACGGTTCGGCGGTGAACTTCATTGGCCTCCTTTCCGCCGGCAACGTGCATGCCTCTCTTGAACACCTCATAGCGCTCATCAAAGCGGCGGAGACGGAAGGGGTGGAGGCAAAACTCCACCTCTTCGCGGACGGAAAAGACAGCCCGCCGAACACCATCCGAGAGTTCCTCAAAAAAATCCCGAAAGACAAACTCGCAACGCTCACCGGCAGGTATTACGCGATGGACCGAAACCAGAACTGGCAACTCACCAAAGCGGCGTATGAAAATATAACAGGCCAAGGCGGAACGGCGGTCGAAGACTTTCTGCCAGCGATCGAGGCAACTAAAAAGCGCGGGCGCACCGAAGAATACCTCCCGCCCCTGCGGCTTGGAAAAGAAAAAGTAATTTCCGAAAACGACGCGCTCGTTTTCTTCAACTTCAGGGAAGACAGCATCCGCCAGCTTGCCGAGGCGTTCTTACTCAAAGGATTCGACAAATTCCCCGTGATTGATTTCAAAAATATCTACGCGGCAACCATGACCCGCTACGAAGACAAACTCGAAACGCCGGTTATGTTCCCGCCGGAGACGGTGGAAAGTCCCCTTGGAAAAATCATCAGCGACTCGGGCAAAAACCAACTGCGCATTGCCGAGACATACAAATACGCCCACGTTACGTATTTTTTTAACGGGTACCGAGAGGCGCCCTTTAGAGATGAGTATCGAACGCTGATTCCCTCACTTACAACAGCGCGCATCGAAGACCGGCCCGAGATGATGGCAAGCTCTATCACCGACCGGCTTATCGACGCGGTGCAAACTCGCGGATTCGATTTTATTCTGGCGAATTATGCAAACCCCGACACGATCGCGCATACCGCGAACTACGAAGCCGCCACGAAAGCAGTCGGGGCGATTGATCGGGAAATTGGGCGATTGCTCCAGGTTGCCATAAACCCGCACACGACGCTCATCATCACGTCAGACCACGGAAATATTGAGGAGATGATGAGTCCAACGACCGCACTTCCCGAGAGCCAGCACGATGCAAGCCCAGTTCCGTTCTACCTTGTGGCGCCAGAGTTTATGGGCGGAAAGTTTCTGAACTGGCGGGCGATCGAGGCGGAAACGATGGGATCGCTTGCGGACGTCGCGCCCACGGTTCTCGAACTCATTGGCATTCCGCAGCCAAAGGACATGACGGGGAGGAGTCTACTGGAGGGGCTCATCTGACCATTAGATCAAATATAAAATATCAAAAATAGGGTTGTCCCAGAATATGTTTCAAAAAACCACAATCTTTAATTTTTGATATTTTATTTTTGATTTTCCATGGCTGGCCATTCGCACTGGGCGGGAATTAAACACAAAAAAGAAATCGTTGATCAAAAGCGCGGGCGCGCGTTCGCAAAGCTCCTGTCGCTCGTTTCGGCCGCCGCAAAGACGGAGCCGAATCCGGACTTCAACCCACGCCTGCGAACCGCCGTGGAAAAAGCGCGGGAGGCAAACGTCCCTGCCGACAAAATAGGACACGCGATCAAATGGGCGTCGGACCCGAGTAAAAAAATCGAGGAGCTTGTTTTTGAAGCATATGGCCCCGGAGGCGCGGCGCTCATCATCGAGGCGACGAGCGACAACAGAAACAAAACCGTTTCCGAAATAAAAAAGATTGTGGGCGATTGCGGAGGAAAATGGGCGGAGCCCCAGAGCGTGCGGTGGACATTTGAAGAAAAACCGCGCGAAGCTGGCGGGGGCTGGAAGGCAAAATTCCCTCTCGCGGTGGGGCCGGAAAACATGGAAAAGTTGCGCGCGCTCGTTGCCGCGCTCCACAACCACGATGACGTTCAGCGTGTCTTCACAAACGCGCTGCCAGAATGATTCAAGATTCGTGATTCAAGAATCATGAATCATAATTCATAAATCGTATGATTGTTTTAGGAATTGACCCGGGAACAAGGCGCGTTGGATACGGCGTTGTGGAGCACACTCCCCGCGGAATAAAATTGATTGGCGCGGGACTCTTGAAAATCACGAGCAGTGAAAACCTCGACGCCCTCGGAGAAATACGAACCGGAGTTGCGGAACTTATCGGGAAATTTCATCCCGAACTTCTGGCGATCGAGAAGCTTTTTTTTATGAAAAACCAAAAAACGGGGATACAGGTGGCCGAAGCCCGCGGGGTCATCATCGCGGCGGCCACGCACCAAGGCCTTGTTATGAGGGAATTTAGCCCGAACGAGATAAAGCTGGGGATAACCGGCTACGGCCTCGCCGACAAAAAGTCCGTGCAGAAAATGGTCCGGCTCATCCTCGGAGAACCGGAGCTTGACCTCATAGACGACGCGAGTGATGCTTTGGCGGTTGCGATACTCGGATGCGGGCGGAGTTTTCCCGCATGATGCATGACGCTTGACCCATGACCCATCTATGCGGTTGACATATTCGACCAGTGAAATATACTTCTTAAAAAATTAGGTTTTGATCCCAAAAGGTCGAAGGGGAAAAACAGATACCATGGTCGAAGAATTAATAGAACTAACCTCAGCCTTCCGCGGATTAAGCGACGAGGAGGACGAAGAAAAGGAAACGGCGGTCGAGAGCGAGGACTCCGAGGACAAGGACGAAACGCCGGAGGATGCCGACGAAGAAGAGGAGTTTAACTAACGCTTCCTCCCAACCAAAAACGGCTCCGACCGCGGTCGGAGCCGTTTTTGGTTTTCTCTCGGCGCGACGGGGCGTCGCGCCGAGAGAAATTGGATTTTTGAGACGGGGTTTACTACCATAGAGAAATGAAGCGAAAAGCCAAAATTGCCAAAAAAATAGCGCTTATTGTGGTCGGGGTCGCGGCGATCGGCGCCGTGGCGCTCCTCTTTGTAGTTCTCCGTTTCTCGCGGGATCTCCCGACGGTCGAACAGATCGCGAACATCCGCGTAAACCAATCAACAAAAATATACGACCGGAGCGGAGCGGTGCTCCTCTACGAAATCAGCAACGGCGAAGAACGGACGGTGGTGCCGCTCGAGAACATACCCAAACACCTCATAAACGCCACGCTTGCGATGGAGGATGAAAATTTTTATACCGAGCCCGCGTTCGACTGGCGAGGGATCGTTCGCGCCCTCCTCGCAAACCTGCGACACGGGCAGATCGTCCAAGGGGGCTCAACTATCACACAACAGCTCGCCAAAAACGCATTCCTCACCTCCGAGCAAACGGCGGCAAGGAAAATCAAGGAGATAATTCTCGCGACGAAAATAAACCAGCACTACACCAAAGACCAGATCCTCGCGCTCTACTTGAACCAAATTCCTTACGGAGCAACGACGTACGGCGTTGAGGCGGCGAGCGTTGCCTACTTCGGCAAAAGCGTTTCGGAACTGAATCTCGCCCAAAGCGCCCTCCTCGCCTCAATCCCGAAAGCTCCAAGCTATTACTCCCCGCGGGGAAGCCACGTGCGGGAACTAATAGAAAGGCAAAAGCTGGTGCTCGGAAGAATGCTCACGCTGGGAAAGATCGCCAAAAAAGAATACGACGACGCCCTGAAATTCAATCTATCGCTTTCACCTCAAAAACGAGGCATAAAAGCTCCGCATTTCGTGATGGCAGTTCAGGAATATCTGGTTCAAAAATACGGAGAGGAGGCGGTGCGGAAAGGCGGCCTCCGCGTAACCACAACCATCAATTGGGATCTCCAGCAAGCGGCGGAAAAGGCCGTTCGAGAGGTCGGGGAACGAAATGAAAAAACGTACGGAGTCAAAAACGCGGCGCTGGTTGCGGAAGACGCCAAGACGGGGCAGATACTGGCGCTTGTGGGATCGCGCGACTACTTCGACACAAAAAACGAAGGAAATTTTGACGTCGCAAGTCATGGGCTCCGCCAGCCGGGATCGTCTCTGAAGCCGTTTGTGTATCTCGCCGCTTTTGAGCGAGGAGACACGCCGGACACCATCCTCGTCGACCTTCCCACCGAAGTCGCGGCGCAAAACCCCGCCTGCCCCCCCGTTCCAAACTTCGGAAACGACGATAAAAATTGCTTCCATCCGCAAAATGCGGACGCTCAATTCCACGGACCCCTTGCCATCCGCGACGCCCTAGCGCAATCCCGAAATATTCCGGCGGTAAAAATGCTCTATCTCGTGGGCGTGAGGAACGCCGTAAAAAGAGCGTACGATTTCGGTCTCACAACGCTCTCGAGTCCTGATCTATATGGGCTCTCGTTTGTTTTAGGCGGAGGAGCGGTGAAGCTTATGGATTTGGTGGGCGCGTATTCCGCCCTCGCGCAAGACGGAATAAAACACAGCCAACACACGCTCCTTGAAGTGAAAGATGCGAACGGCCGCGTGCTTGAATCATACAAAGACGAATCTGTGCGCGTGGCCGAGCCACAACCCGTGCGCCTCATAAACAGCATTCTCTCAGACGTGGAAGCCAGACGCCCGCTCTATCGCGCAGGCACAGACTCAACGGCATTCCCCGGGCATGATGTAGCTTTAAAAACCGGAACGAGCAACGATTTTCGCGACGTGTGGGCCGTAGGATACACCCCATCGTTCGTGGTTGGGGTATGGGCGGGAAACAACGACAACTCCCCCATGCGATCAAGAGGACTCAGTATATTCACCTCTGTGCCGCTCTGGCGCGCCTTTATGGCGGAAGCTGTGAAAACCCTTCCCTTCGAAACTTTTGAAAAACCAGAGCCGGTCATCTCCTTAAAACCAATCCTCGGAGGAGAATATCTTCGCGACAAGCAAATCCACTCGATCCTCTACTACGTAAACAGGCAGGACCCGCAAGGCCCCGCGCCGGAGCGCCCCGAGTCTGACCCCCAGTTTTTGAATTGGGAAACTGGCGTCCTCGTGTGGGCGAAGCGCAACCTTCCGGATTTTGCCGCGTACAATCAAACAATCGGCCGCACCCAAAATAATGTTCCGGCGCCTTCAAAGGTTGACCTCCAATTCCCTTCCGCCGGGGAGATGGTAACAACTGGAGTCAACATCCGCGCCTTGATCACGGGGACGGTGCCCGTCATTCGAGTGCGAACGTACTGGAATGGGGAGCTCGTCGCCGACGAGGGCGTTAATCAGGAAATGAATTTTGTCTTCGGGCGGTCGTACGCCCAGCCCCCCGACACGCGACCACAAAATCTGCTCGAGATTGAAGCGGTAGACCAAAACGGCGCATCGGGCAGGGCGGGAGTTATTGTGTATGGGAATCAATAAAAAGACCCCGATCAGTTTGACCCGGTCGGGGTTTTGAAATACAGGCACATGTCTATTTTGGTTTGTATCCATAACAGACATCTGCGGTTTGGGGTATGAAACGATATTCCCTTTTGCCCCATTTCTTTTTCAGAACTCGCGTCAACTTTGCAACGACCTTCGTCTTATCACTTGCGGATCGAGGACGGCAACGTCACCTTTCCCTTTCATGAGCGAGAAAAACTTGGCAAAAATCTCTCGCGGATGCGATTTTCGGTATCGCTGATAGCTCGCCACTACTTCTCCGAATCGTTCGCCTCGTTTCTTTTTCGGAGCTTCCTTTCCAATTTCTCGCGCAAGCCATTTGTGAACCTGTTTGAGATCTTTTGGATAAAGGGGTTATGCTTAGAGTATGGACTTAGCCTGCTGGCGTCAAGCAGTTTTATTTGTTTTCAGGCAAGGCCTTCTGAATCGCAAGCCGAATCTTTTCAAGCGCGTTTTTATCTTCTTCTCTCGTAGGTGTGGGAGCATAATGATTTCCCCAGCGTTCATCGGTAAAAGTTAATCCTTCCCATGTTCTTTCTTCTTTGTATCGAGGAATAAAATGAAAATGCAGATGTGGGACTACATTGCCCAATTGCGCATAGTTCCATCCATTGGGCTTCCAGAGCTTCGTGAGGGCAACTTGATACTCTTTTATGACTTCGAGCAGTTCAAGATATTCCTCTTGGGTGAGCTCGGCGAGCATTTCCTTATACGTATTCAAATAACAAATCGCACGGCCGAGGTATGATTGGTTGGAATGCACCATGAGTGTCCAATACTTGAATTTCTTAATGTCGGCGGAGTGATCGGCGAAGTAATCCATATAGACAATTATATTATAGTTACCCCGTCTGCCGACAGGCAGAATTCGCTCCGGTCACGACGATAGGAAGTTAACAATACTCTCGCAACATTAAACCCCCGAAATCGGTTTCAGAATGTAAAAATACGAAGCGTCCGGAATGGGTTTCAGTTCCGCCGGCTCGTTTTCTTTATTGATCCCAAAAAACACCTCCGCGCTCGTCATCACCCGGAGCGCATCGGCAATATATTTCCAGTTGAAAACAATTTCCTTGGCCGCGCCGGTGATCTTTGCCGAGAGGATGTATGCGTTTTGTCCAAGTGCGTCGCTTGACGAAGTAATCTCCAAAACTTTTTTGTTTTCCTGAATTTTGAATTTCATCTCGTTGTTTTTGTTGCTCAATACCCCAACCAACTTTATCGCGTTCGCAAAGGCGACCCGATCCACCACAACCTCCGCGTCAAATTTCTGGGGGATGATCGCGGCATATTCCGGAAAAACCCCTTCGACGAGGCGCGAGAGTAATTCCGTGTGGTCGGTTTTGAAAAGAATTTGGTTTTCATCGTGGCACATTCGGACAATCTCGTCGTCGGCGTATGCGCGAGCAACGTGTCCGGCGGTTTTAAGCGGCACGAGGATACGCGAGTGTTGAGAAGAATTCCCTCCGGCGGGTCGTTCCAGTAAAATCGTTTTTTCGGAGAGCCGAAAACTGTCGGTCGCCGCGATTTTAAGAGAATCTCCGGCAAACTCAAAAAGGACGCTGTTTAACTCGGGCCGCAAATCGTTCGGCTGGGAAGACACGAGCACTTGCCCGAGCGCCTCCCTTAAAACACCCGCCCCCACCTCCCGAAAGACATCTTGGTTTTTCACCTTCGGGGTTGGGGGAAAATCATCCGCGGGAAGGCCTTGTATCCCGGCTTCATAATCATCGGTTGAGACGCGCAGGGTTGTCCCCCTTGTTTCAATATTGAGCCGCTCACTTTCTATGTTCCGCATCACGCTCGAGAAGAGTTTTGCCGGCACCGTAAACTTCCCGGGCTCAATCACCTTTCCGCTCGTGCTGTGCGTAATCGCGACTTCGAGATTTGTGGAGACGAGCCGAATCCTATTTTGGTCGGCTTCCACTAAAATGTTTTTCAAAATCGGAAGGTTTAGATTTTCAGTTTCCACCCGCTCAACAATAAAAAGCCCATCGCGAAGGTTATCCCGTATAATTATAAACTTCATAATTAATAATTATTTATTACTGTTTATTATTAGGACTTCGAATGTGTTAATAACTTTATTTTTTACATTGGGCTGGGGCTAAAAAAGTGGAGCGGCATGTGAATAAATTGTTTATTAATTCTTATAAATAGCTTCCTTGATCATGAGTATTTTTTGGTTGAGAGTGGGGTTGTGGTTTAGTTCTTGGTTTATTTTCTCGTAGGAGTGTATCGCGGTCGTGTGGTCTCTCCCCATCTTTTCCCCAATATATGGGTACGATAGGTCCGAGATATCCCGAAGTAAATACATGGCGATCTGCCGCGGCCCGACGATTTCTTTCCGCCTGTTGTGGCTCACGAGGTCTTCGAGTGAGATGCTGAAAAATTCGGCGACTGATTTAAGGATGTGCGCGTCGCTTACCCGTTTTGATGAGTTCTGGACGCACTTTTCGATTATTTCCCCCGCCATGTCTTTGGTTATCTCAACCTGGCGCTTTTCCTGCATGAATAGTATCTTTTTCAAGACTCCTTCAAGCTCGCGTATGTTTCTTTTAAGCTTTTTTGCGACGAGTTCAATGACGTCGTCCGAGAGGGTTCGCTGAAATTCCTGAAGTTTGCCGCGGATAATCGCAACCCGCATTTCGTATTCGGGGTAGCCAATGTCCGCGATAAGCCCCCCTTCAAACCTTGAGCGGAGACGCTCCTCGAGTGTGGGTATCGACTGGGGCGGCCTGTCCGAAGAGATGATGATTTGTTTATTTGTTTCGTAGAGGGCGTTAAACGTATGAAAAAATTCTTCCTCCGTTTTTTCTTTGCCGCCGATGAATTGAATATCGTCGATCACGAGCACATCCACGTCCCGATATTTTTTTTTCATGTCTTCCATCCGCTTGTTCCGGATGCCCCAGACAATGTCGCTCGTGAATTTTTCCGAAGGAACATAGCGCGGTCGCACCGCGCCTCCATATCGAGACCACACTTCGTTGCCGATGGCTTGGATGAGGTGGGTTTTGCCCAAACCAACTCCGCCGTAGATAAACAAGGGATTATATTTCGTCCCGATCTTTTGGGCGACCGCGGAGGCGGCGGCGAACGCCAGTTCATTTGATGGACCGACCACGAACGACGCAAGCGTGTACTTCGGGTTAAGGTTGGTGTCTGGATTGATTTTGAATTCGAGGTCAATGGTATTCTCGAGCTTTTCGATTTCAGCCACTTGCGGCCGCGGCGCCGTCTCCATATGGCCCACGCTAAACTCTATTTTTTTCGCGGAGTCGTCGAAATTCCGTATGATGCCTAAAATATTCTTTTGATATTTACTCTCCACCCACTCTTTGGCGAAATTATTAGGAAGGGAAACATAAAACGTTCCGTCTTTGCTCTCAATGAGCCGGCTGTTTTTGAGCCACGTCGCAAAGTTCGCTCTCGACAGCTGAACCTCCATCTCGCCTAGGGTTAATTGCCAGAGTTGATTAAGTTCCATAGTGATTCGCCGCTCCTTCTTCCAGTCCGTTCCTCTTATTCTAGTTTTAATTTGGGGCAAGTCAAAAAAGAAAAAGGCCCTTTTGGGGATTACATGTTAATAACTTTTATTTTCTCCCCCGCGAGGAGAAAATACCCTGAGCGAGCGGAGCGAGCCGAAGGGTTGCCTTCTTATCGTATTGTGTTACGATTGTCCTAATGTCGCAAACATATCAGCCGAAAAAGAAGAAACGGAGGCGGACCCATGGGTTTCTTGCCCGCCGGAGGACGACGGGAGGGAAAAATGTGCTCCGCCGGAGGCGCGCCAAGGGCAGGCGGCGGCTTGCGGTTTAAGACACAAGCCTTCATATGTTGCCGCGCGCGTTTCGGGTCCCCGGGGAAGTCATTCGAAGCGGGGGGTTTAAGAAGGTTTTTTCATCGCCGTTTTTTACTCTTACGTATGCTACAAACAACGTTCGCCACAACAGGTTTGCGGTTGTCGTGTCGAGCCGCGCCGTTCCGACATCCATCCGGCGGCATTTTTTTAAGCGCTTTTTTTTCGATCGCGCGGGACTGTGGCCAAACCTCGGCGCGGATTTTTTGTTCATCGTTTCTCCAGCCGTTGAATCTGGCGGTCGCGAGCTTGTGGAGAAAAAAATCAGGGATGCTCTGCGCGCGGCGGAGGTGAAGCTCGGAGGTTCGCCTCCGGCGAGTAAAACATAAACAATATAAACATGGCGCAACTTTTCAACCTGTTTCTCTATAAACCGCTTCTGAACGCGCTCGTCGTTTTGTATACGACGATCGGATTCGGCGACTTGGGAATTTCAATCATCTTACTCACCGTCCTCGTGCGGGTCCTGCTCTATCCCCTGTTTCATAAGATGACGCGGCACCAAACCGTGATGAATCGACTTCAGCCAGAGATAAAACGGCTTCAGGAGCTTCATAAAAGCAACAAAGAAAAACAGACCCGGGCGATGCTTGATTTATACAAAGAGCACAACATTAACCCCTTCTCCAGTTTTTTTCTTGTGCTTCTACAACTACCGATACTCATCGCCCTCTACCAAATACTGTTAAACATTTCAAAACCCGATTTCCTCTCCGGCGTGTATTCCTTTATAACTCCTCCCCAAGGCATCAACGCCACGCTATTGGGCTTTAACCTGAGCGAGCGTAGTATTCTGATGCTGGCAGTGGTGGTGGTGGCCCAGTATATTCAGGCCCGGATGAGCTTTCCTAAGGTTGCGCCCGGCACCGAGCTCTCCGCGGTGGAAAAGATGAGCAGGCGCATGGTGTTTTTGGGGCCCGTGATAACAATCGCCGTTTTCTACAATTTGCCGGCGGCGGTGGGGCTCTACTGGCTCACCTCAACGGTATTTTCAATATTTCAACAAATCGTAGTCAATAAACACTTAGAGCATGTTTCGAAACCCTCTTTCGTCGCAACGCATCGGAAGTTTTGAGCGAGAACCCCGAAGCGCGACGATCCCTCGGCAGGCTCGGGATCGTCCTGAGCTTGGTCGAAGGACGAGGAATAGCGGTGGCTATTCCGACGAGCGATTAGGGTGTTCGTATCAGAATAAACCGATGCGCTTGCAGATTATGGGGTTTCGAAATATGCTCTAGTAAACCAATGGAACAATTCGGACAAACAGCGCAAAAAATACTTGAACTTATGGGCTTCGCGGATTGCAGGGTTGAGATAAAGCCCGAACGAAAGCGGGCCTCGATTTTTATTTATGACAACCCGATCCTCGAGAAAGAAAAACTGATCGTTATTTAAGAAAGAATGAATCACAACAAGCTCATGATCTCCAAGC
>CAYJRG010000010.1:0-11706 GCA_964372585.1 uncultured Candidatus Saccharibacteria bacterium | reverse complement strand
GCACCGCTTCGCCTTGCCCGATGGGAGAAGAAAAATCAAGGGACCTCGCAAACACTTTTTTGACATCACCGATTGATTTCGCGTCCTGCAGATCACGGAGTCCGGCGATAAGAATTTGCGACTTCCTCATAGGCAAAAAACTCCCGTAATATCCGACGGCGAGCGTGAGCGCAATAAGTAGCGGCGCGATTGCTTTTTTTAGAGATCCATTCATGTTATTGCTTTGCGCCAGTCGGCCGGAAATAAAAATAATGGCAGCTAAAGGCGAAAAAGAGGAATAGGTTGATGTAGATAGGCAGGACATCGAATATGGCAAGTCCTTGAACCAAATATCCGATAGGCAGGCAGAAAAATGCGGCTCGGATCAGCGCATGCCCCGGCTCTCCGCGCGGCGCGTCTCTCCGTTTAGAAACCCTCCACGTCTCCCAGTAGAACACGACAAACATCGAGATATACGCGAGCAATCCCAAGGCTCCGGTCTCGGCAAGATAATCAAAAACGACGCTGTGCGCCCGATCAAACCATGTTTCGGAATTTTTCCACGGAATGAAATGCCGCGGATCGAAATACTTGTCGAACGCCGCGCTGAAATTCTCCGGCCCCCATCCCAACATCGGCCGTTCTCTGAAACCGCTCCAAGCCGAGCCCCATGTCCATAATCTGGTATTCACTGTCTGATCGGAAAAAGAAATATCGAAGATTCTGCCTCCCGGGAGCCGTTTCACAAACGGAGAATCCTTAAAATACACCAGCGTTCCTCCGATAACTACCACAGCCACAAGCAGGGCAACGGCCTGTCTGCGAAATTTCCCCATCGAGAAAACCGCGTAAACCAAAAACGCAAAAATATAAGCCCCCAGCCCCAACAATGCGCCTCTGGTTTGGCTCAATAAAAAGAAAAAGAGGAAAAATATAATCAGCCCCCCAAAAAGAGACGCGTTACCCCATGTATTTTTGAGTTTTTTCGAGCACCACAAGTACGCCGCGTAGAAAATCGAAAACATGAGATACGGCGCCACATACGCCGGGTTGCCGAGCGACCCCTGAAAGCGCGGCTGGGTAAGACTTACCCAGAAACCATGACTAAGATCTCCGGCCACTGGCGTAATGAAACTATCGGCCCAGCCGGTAACGCCGGCTACCCCGTAGAGAATCATGAGCGTCGCCGCTCCGAGCGATGCGGCGAACATCATTTCCCAATCTTCCCTGCTTTCAAAAAACAAGAGGAGGAGGACAAAAAACACATAGTAATGAATCATCTGAAACCCGCCTTCTCCGCGCTCGAAATTAGACCAAAACGCGGCGTGAGGATCGAGGGCGAACACCGACGCCAAAAGAAACGCCAGCACAAAAAACGAGATTGCTATGAATAAGGGCTTTGTATAGATCCCCGCGAGCCGTTTTGACAATTCGCCCTTCTCCGCCTCAAACCCCCACCATAAAAGCGCAAATATTACCGCCAATTCAACAGAGACCCTGAAAAAATAATATTTTCCGCCGATGAACGGAAAAAACGTTGAGTACATCACGATCACAACGCTAAAAACCGACAGGTAGATAAAAAACTTCGCGACGCTCCTAAGGGATCCCTTCATGAAAGCGACCCAAAAAAGCGAGCCGAGGGCGACGGCTATGTGGATATACCACCAGTTGTCGAGAAGCTGCGCCAGTTTTTCGAACAAGAAATCAAACACGATTGTTGAGTTTAATTATACATTTCTTACCGCGCATATTCCACCGCTCGTATCTCCCGGATGACGTTTACTTTGATCTCCCCGGGATATTTTAACTCGGACTGGACTTTGTTCGCAATTTCGCGCGCCAGCTCGAGCGCCCGGAAATCATCTATTTTCTCCGGCACGACGAAGACGCGGAGTTCTCTCCCTGCGGAGATGGCGTACGCGTTCTTCACGCCGGGGAATTCCATGGCGATCCGTTCCAAGTCTCCCAATCGCTTGATGTAATTTTCGAGCGTTCCGCGCCGCGCGCCCGGGCGCGCGGCGGAGAGCACGTCCGCGGCGGTCACCACATACGCTTCGGGGCTCGCGTAGGGGTAATCGTCGTGGTGAGACTGCATTGCCTCGATCACCTTTTCGCTAATGCCGTACTTTTTGAGAAGCTTCCTCCCCAACTCCACATGCGTGCCCTCGACTTCTTGATCAATCGCCTTGCCGATGTCGTGCAGGAGCGCGCCCTTTTTCGCAACCTCAACATTTAACCCCAGCTCTCCGGCCATCATGCCGGCAAGGTAGGTCATCTCAATCGAGTGGGTGAGCACATTCTGGCCGTAGCTCGTTCTGAAATGAAGACGTCCGATGAGCTGTAAAATTTCTTTCGGAAGATCAAAGATGCCAACATCTTGGGCGGCCTGCTCGCCAACCTGCTGGGTCCGCGCCGTAAGCTCCGTCTTCGCCTCCTCCACCTTTTCTTCTATTTTCGCGGGCTGGATGCGCCCGTCTTTGATGAGCTTGTCGAGCGCGAGGCGCGTGATCTCCCGTCTGAACGGATCGAATGACGAAATGACGATGCTGTCCGGCGTCTCGTCAATCACAAACTCAACTCCCGCGGCCCGCTCGAGCGCGCGAATGTTCCTGCCCTCTCTGCCGATAATCTTGCCCTTGAGCTCCTCGCTCGGCAGGGAGTAGACCGTCGTCGTGATGTCTGAAACATGAGAGCGGGCGTATCGCTGAATGGCTGTCGTGATAATCCCAACCGATTTCTTTTCAATCTCCTCCTTGTTTTCTTTGTCAACCTTCTGAACGCGGGCGGCGAGATCGTGCGAGCGGCGCTCTTTAATCTGTTCAAAGAGTTTCTCCTGCGCCTCCGCCGCGGAGAGTTTGCCGATGGTTTCAAGTTTTGCCTGCAATATGTCTTCTGCGGCCGCGAATTCGGCTTCTTTGGATTTCAGCCCGTCTTCCCGTTTTCGCATCTCCTCTTCCTTTCGCTTGAGCGCCCCCTCTTCGGCGGCGATGTCGGCGAGTTTTTTGTCGAACGCCTGCTCGCGGCCGAAGAGGCGCGTCTCGAGCGCTTCGATTTCTCTCTTCCGCTTTTTTTCCTCGTCTTTTATCTCGACCAAAAACGACGCGGCCTTTTCCTTCGCTTCAAGCAAAATGTCCCGCGCCTTCGCCTCGGATTCTTCTACGCCCTTTTTTATCCGCTCCTCTACCGATCCTAATTTTTTAGCCGCTATGAACCTCCGAACCGCGTATCCCGCCCCGAATCCAACCAAAACGCCCGCTACCGCAAGCAGTATCGAGTTTTGCATCGTAATATGTCCCTAAATTCTTCATAGTCTGAATTTTTTAGGAATTGTTTATTCTACCTTTTTTGCATTATACCGCCCCAGCGGCCGAAGAGTCAATGCCATGTTGGCTTGACACCCCCCCTTCCCCCCGAACCATGGATGCTGTATAGTTTGAGACGATCCGCATGAAGCGGGTTTTTTAAAATGACATCTCTGGATGTCATCCCCGCGACGGCGGGGAGCCAGACGGAAAAGAGAAGATGGATTCCCGTTTTCACGGGAATGACAGAAAATTAATTACTATCATGCTCAACGTAAAAGAATTGTCCCGCGCATTGAAACAGGTCGCCGAAGAAAAAGGCCTCCAGCCGGAAAAGGTATTAGAAGCGATCGAATCGTCCATCGCCGCCGCCTATAAGAAAGAATACGGCGAACGCGGTGAGATTGTTAAAGCCAAGCTCGACCTCAAAACCGGCGAGCTTTATTTTTCGCGGATCAAGACCGTGGTGGACGAGACGACCGTCCGGTTCGTGGAAGAGGGAGCCGAAGAAGAAGGCGGAGCCCAGGAAAAATCCCGACGCCCCGATGCGCCATCGGGAGCCAAGACACCGACCGGAACTCCGACGACGTCGGAGAATGTGTCGGTGCTCCCGCGCTACAACCCCGAGCGGCACATTCTCCTTGCCGAGGCGCGCGAAACGAAACCCGACGTCCAGCTCGGCGAGGAACTCGCGTTTCCGCTTGAGAGCCGCGAGGAGTTCGGGAGGATCGCGGCCCAGACCGCGAAGCAGGTGATTTTGCAAAAGCTCCGCGAGTCGGAACGGGATTCGATTTTGAGCGAGTGGCACGACAAAGAAGGGCAGATCACGAGCGGCATTGTCCAGCGGTTCGAGCGGGGCCATGTCTACGTAGACCTCGGCAGGACGGTGGGAGTGATGTTTGCGAACGAATCAATCCCCGGGGAGCATTACCGGTCGGGCGAGCGGCTTCGCTTCCTCGTGCTTGCCGTTCAGGAAGACGCGCGCCTGCCGGGCATCATTCTCTCGCGGTCGCATCCGAAGTTCGTCGCCAAACTCTTTGAAATGGAGGTGCCTGAGCTCGCCGAAGGAGTTGTGGAGATAAAATCCATCGCCCGAGAGCCGGGCAACAGGACGAAAGTCGCGGTGGCCTCAAAAAACGACAGCGTTGATCCAGTCGGAGCGCTCGTCGGCCAGCGGGGAACGCGCGTGATGGCGGTGAACAATGAACTGGGACAGGAAAAAATAGACATCATCGAGTGGTCTGATTATTCGGAAAAGTTCGTCGGGAACTCCCTCTCCCCTGCGAAGGCGACGTCCGTCGAAATCCTGCCGCGCCGCGAGGCGCGGGTGTACGTCCCAGAAGATCAGTTGAGTTTGGCGATCGGCAAAGGGGGCCAAAACGTCCGGCTCGCCGCAAAGCTGACGGGCTGGAAAATAGACGTCCGTTCGCAGGCACGGCCGGAAGAGGTGCAGGAAGGCGGAGTGGCCACGGGACCCGACGCAGAAACAGCGGTGACCGAGGCGGAAGACGAACCGCGCGAGCCGCTCGGGGCGTAATTCGGAAAAGTCGGCGCTAAAAAAATTAAACAAAATAAAAAATGAATAATCTTGTGTTTCCAATCATAAGCGGGGTGGTGGCGGTGGCGTTCGCGCTGGCTTTGGTCTACCGGATTTCCAAGCGTCCCGCGGGCGACAGCAAAATGCAAGAGATCGCCCACGCGATCCAGATCGGAGCGAAGGCGTATCTCAACCGGCAGTATAAAACCATCGGCGTTGTGGCGGTTGTCATTGCCGCGCTGATCGGCATTTTTATAAACACGGCGACGATGGCGGGTTTCATCGTGGGCGCGATTACCTCCGCAATCGCCGGATACATCGGCATGAATGTGTCGGTTCGCGCGAACGTAAAAACGGCGGAGGCGGCCAAGCGCGGGCTTGCGCCCGCGCTTGGCCTTGCATTTGAAGGCGGCGCAGTCACCGGCCTTCTCGTCGTCGGACTCGCATTGCTTTCTGTTTCGGTGTTTCATGCCATCACGCAGGACGTTTCCGCCTTGATCGGGCTCGGTTTCGGCGGCAGTTTGATTTCAGTCTTTGCGCGGCTCGGCGGCGGCATTTTTACGAAAGGCGCGGACGTCGGCGCGGATCTCGTCGGCAAAGTTGAGGCGGGAATTCCGGAAGATGATCCGCGCAATCCTGCCGTAATCGCAGACAACGTCGGCGACAACGTGGGCGACTGCGCGGGCATGGCCGCTGATCTTTTTGAAACCTACGCGATAACGGCCATCGCCGCCATGATTTTGGGGCGCCTCACGTTCCCCGGTTCGGAATCTGCGATTCTCTTTCCGCTCATGGCGGGCGGGGTTGCCGTCATTGCTTCTATTTTGGGAATTTTCTTTGTGCGGCTTGGAAAAGAAAGTAACCGCCCTTCGACTAACGCTCAGGGTGATGTTGGGCATTCGCCCAACATCATGGGCGCGCTCTATAAAGGCCTCATCGCCGCGAGCGTTTTCGCGCTCATCGGGTTTTGGCTCCTCGCAAGCGGCATTGCAAGCTCTGCCGCCGGGGCGCAGTGCGAGAACCTCTTTGGCCTCGACGACACGGCGCCCATCTTCCCCTGCGGCGTCAGCTTCGGGTCTATGTTTTATCCGATGCTCGTTGGAATTTTGGTCACCAGCCTCCTTGTCCTCATCACCGACTACTACACCTCGAAAAAATTCCGGCCGGTGCGCTCGATCGCCACCTCGTCTGAAACCGGCCACGGCACAAACATCATCACCGGCCTCTCGGTTGGGATGGAATCCACCGCGCTCCCGATCATCACAATCGTCGCCGGAATCCTTCTTGCCTATCAGTTCGGCGGCCTCTACGGCATCGCGCTCGCCACCATGAGCATGCTTGGCATGGCGGGCATCGTGGTTGCGATTGACGCCTTCGGCCCCATCACCGACAACGCCGGCGGTATTGCCGAAATGGCGGGGCTTCCTCCTGAAGTGCGCAAGATCACCGACGCCTTGGACGCCGTCGGCAACACCACGAAAGCCGTTACAAAAGGCTACGCCATCGGCTCCGCCGGACTTGCGGCCGTGGTACTCTTTGCGGCGTATGTCCAAGAACTGCAGAACAAGATTGGTCAGCCGATCCCCTTCGACCTCTCCGACCCGCGGGTTATTGTGGGGCTCCTCGTGGGCGGCATGATCCCCTATCTCTTCGCCTCAATCTCCATGAAAGCCGTCGGCAAGGCCGCATACAGCGTGGTGAAAGAAGTGCGGCGGCAGTTTAAAGAAATTCCGGGAATTATGGCCGGAACCGCGAAGCCCGACTACCGCACCTGCGTTGATCTCGTCACTTCTGCGGCTATTAAAGAAATGATCGTGCCCGCGCTCCTTCCCGTCGCGATCCCGATCATCGTGGCGCTTGTGCTGGGCCGCGAGGCGCTCGGCGGTCTGCTTGTCGGCTCGATTGTAACCGGCATCTTTGTCGCAATCTCAATGACCTCCGGCGGCGCGGCATGGGACAACGCCAAGAAATATATTGAGGAAGGCAACCTTGGCGGTAAGGGCTCGGACGCCCACAAAGCGGCAGTCACCGGCGACACCGTAGGAGATCCCTACAAAGATACAGCGGGGCCAGCGATCAATCCGGTGATCAAGATCATCAACATCATTGCGCTTTTGCTCGTGCCGTTTTTGTAAAGAAGTTCTCGGAAAAATAACGTTATAATAATTGCCTTTGACTTCGTTGTTTCTGTGGATTACCATAAAAACATGACCGAACTTACCGTAACGCGAACAAAAGAATATTTCATCCTAAAAATTCCGATTAAGGCAACGCAAAAGGGAAAAATAAAAATCTCGCCTCGCGTAGAACGCGCCATTACGCAAGGGATTAGGGCTTATGAACGTGGGGATTTTGCGGGCCCCTTCAGCGCGAAACAAGCAGATGCCTTCCTGCGCAGGTTATGAGAGTTGTTTTTGCAGGCCCGTTTTTTCGACAAATCAAGAAATTACCAAACGAGACGAAGGAAAAGATTAGAAAGCAGATTAAATTTCTCTCGGAAAATCTCCAGCATCCGTCGTTGCGCGCCAAGAAATATAAAGATTTTTGCTACACTTCTCAAGCAATGCAAAAAGATGATCCGACGCAGTGTGAAAAAATTGGATATATAGATTCGAAGTATTCTTGCTACACCGATGTCGCGAGGAGCAAAAAAGATTTTTCATTGTGCAATGAAATCGGGGATCCTCTACGAAAAAAACAATGTTATTTTATCGTTGCAAGCGATACTAAGGATGCATCAATTTGCGACAAGATCACCGGTAATTTAAAATCCACCTGCCGCGCTGAAGTCGGCAAATAGGACCTCTCACGCGTTTGATTTTCACTTCGAGAAATAATAGACTTGAGACATGACTACGATAACCATCCCAAAAGAAACAGAGAAAAATAAAGATCTCATTGCCGTTCCTCGGATTGTCTACGACGAGTTTTTGACGTGGCGAAAGACGATAAGAGCTGCCAAAACCTTCAAGCCCACGGCATCAGAAAAAAAAGCGCTAACAAGAGCGCGCAAAAATTTCCTGCGTGGAAATTATGTGCGGTTTGAAGATATATAACATGAACTGGCAGTTGCTCATTGATCGAGATGCGGAAAAGCAACTCAAAAAAATTCCCCAGAAAGACGCCGAACGGATAAAAATTATCATCAAGAGTCTTGACGTTGATCCATACAGAGGCGACATAGAAAAAATGGAAGGGAAAGGGGGCATTTGGCGCAGAAGAGTCGGCTCATATAGAATTTTATTCGAAATACTCACTGCCAAGAAAATCATTTATGTCTTCAATATCCAACGCAGAACTTCATCGACTTATTAAAATAAAACCATGAACCTTATACCCACCGTCATAGAAAAATCTCAATACGGAGAACGCGCCTACGACATCTACTCCCGCCTCCTTAAAGAACGCATCGTGTTTTTGGGCGGGCCGATCAACGACGCTGTCGCCAACACCGTGATCGCCCAGCTTCTCTTCCTTCAGCACGAGGACCCGAAGAAAGACATCATGCTGTACCTCAACACCCCGGGCGGGTCGGTGACGGCGGGCATGGCGATTTACGACACGATGCAATACGTGAAACCCGACGTCTCGACCATGTGCGTCGGGATCGCGGCCTCGAAGGGCGCGTTTCTGCTTGCCTCCGGCGCGAAGGGAAAACGGCTCGCGCTCCCGAACTCCGAAATCCTCCTCCACCAAGTGATGGGCGGCGCGGAGGGACAGGCAGTGGAAATCGAAATTGCGGCGAAGCAAATCCTTCGCACAAAAGAAAAGTTGAATCACCTTCTTGCCAAGCACACCGGCCAGCCGCTCTCGAAAATCGAGCGCGACACCGATCGCGACTTTTGGCTCACCGCAGACGAAGCAAAAACGTATGGGTTGATTGATGAGATAATTAAGAATAGCAAGTGAGGCTCAGTATCTTTTTTCTGAACCCGCTCCGGCTCGAGAAAGTAACTCGCTCCTGACGGAAAAATGCCGCCCTGTTCGTCGACTCGCGGGCGCCCGGCATATTCCTTGCTCGCTCGATACTTTTCCGCCAAAGGCGGATCCGCCTCCGGCGGACTACCTCGCCTCTCGCTTATGGTTCAGAAAAATATATTTTCGCTTTGGCGTTCAAAAACAACGGCTTTTTATTTTTAGGAATGACTGATAAAATACACTCATGAACAACCGCGACCAAGCAATACAAAAACTTTTAACTCGGAACGTCGAGGAGGTTATAGAAAAAGACCATCTCGAAGCGGCGCTTTTGGGAAAGAAAAAGCTCCGCGTGAAACACGGCATAGACCCGACCAGCGAGAACATACACTTTGGCCGCGCGGTGGCGCTCTCGAAACTTAAAGAGTTTCAGGATTTGGGGCATACAATCGTCTTAATCATCGGCGATTTTACCGCGCAGATCGGCGACCCTTCGGACAAACTCGGCAAGCGGCCAACGCTCACGCCAGCGGAAATCAAGAAAAACTTAAAAAATTATCTCCCGCAAATCGGGAAAATTTTAGATCTCGAGAAATGCGAGGTGCGCTACAACAGCGAGTGGCTCGAAAAGCTCACGCCGCAGGAAATCCTCAAGCTTACCGAGCTATTTTCCGCACAGCAGATGATCGAGCGCCGCAATTTCGCGGAGCGGTGGAAGAAACACGAAGAAATCGGCCTCAATGAGTTCATATATCCGCTCATGCAGGGATATGATTCCGTTGCCGTAAAAGCTGACGTGGAAATCGGCGGGTCGGATCAGCTTTTCAATCTCCTTGCCGGACGGAAAATCCAGGAGCGATACGGACAAAAGCCGCAGGACATTCTTACCGTTCAGATGCTCTCCGGCACCGACGGGAGGAAAATGTCTTCGAGCTGGGGAAATGTAATCAACGTGGCTGATCCCCCCGACGAGCAGTTCGGCAAGATACTTTCGATGCACGACGAATACATTTTGGAATACGCGCGGCTTGCGACGAATCTCGAAGAGAAAGAAATTGAAGCACTGCGGGAAGAATTAACGCAGGGCGCAAACCCCAAAGCTATAAAGGAGCGGCTTGCTCGCGAGATCGTCTCGCGCTACCACGGAGAAAAAGCCGCGAAAAAAGCGCGGGAACACTTTGACGCGCTTTTTTCGCGGCGCGAAACCCCGAAAGACATCCCCGAATTCACCATTACCGCGGGGCGCGTTTCTGTGCTTGACCTTGCGATTTTGACAGGAGAGCTCGAAAGCAAAAGCGAAGCGCGGCGGCTCATTACGCAAGGAGGCCTCGACATAAACGGCGTTGCGAAACGCGACCCGAACGAGATACTCGCGGTTTCAAACGGCGACATCATAAAAATCGGCAAGAAAAAATTTTTCCGTCTTCGCTTGTGATCTTTTGGGTGTTTAGTGCCATGGGGACCCCGCATCAAAAACTCTTCCTGACACCTGACGCTTGATACCTGACACAGAAGAGTGTGTTACAATTTTGAAATGGAAAACCCTTTTGAGAAAAAACCAGTAACGCTCATCATCGCCCTCGGGGCGCTTGTCGTTCTTATTTTGGGAGCGGGTATCGTTTCGACCTACTACAGCATCCCGAATCCGCCTGATGTGAATAGCACCTCCACCGCCGCGAATCCACCGAGTCAGACAACCGCAACCTCCACGCCCCCCGCAACCGCAGGCTGGGAAATCAATTTTGAACGGCCATACAGCATCTCATGGAACGACGGGCTTCAAGATCTCATTGTCCAGGGGTCATACACGAGGAAAATCAACGTGCGCGGTGCGCTTGCGGGCATTTCGATCAAGCAGATGCGGCTCCCGCAAACGGGCCATTCAAACTATGCCGCCTACGGCGGCGGGGAGACGGTTACCGCCGCCGTTCTCAAGCTCAAGACAACTCTTTTCGACCCTTTAATGGGAAGTAATTATTATAAAATTTGCAACACTCCTGTGCGTATTGCTTCGAATATGCGGCGGGTGGTTGACGAGTCGGGGCAGCTCGAGTTTCCTTACGATGCTTTTATAGGAACCGCGAACGAGTGCATAGAACCCGGCAAAAATATTGAGTTCGATCAAGACGTCATATTTCCCATCCGCGGAGGAGAAACGGAGTTCACTTTCACGACAGGAAGTTCCTCGGAGATGTTTTTCTTCGTGGAAGCGCTTGAGAACGGAAGTATAAGTGTGGAAAAAGTTCCACAGGGAGACATCCCGGGGTAAATCCCGCCGAATCAAAGGTCGGAAATAAAATGCACAATCCATGCGAAATTTAAAGTTTGCTATTGCTTTAGGCGTTGTTCTTATCTTGGCAGTTGCTTTTGTTTTTGTCGTAAAAGCTGCCGACAAGATTACAATTTGTCATGCCACTGGTTCTGTAACGAATCCTTTTACAGAAATCACTATAAATGAGAATAGTCTTCGCGGTCATGCGGACCACTCTGGCGATATTATTCCCGCTCCAGTAGGAGGCTGTAACCAGGATGGCGACGGAGGTTTTTGACCAATTCTCCGTGCCATTTGCAAATAAAATCGCGATGTTACAGAAAATTATTCAATAACGCTCCAAATTCCCGGGTTCTCCAAATCCAAAACCCATGCCGAAAAACCGCGCAGACTATTCTCCTTCGCAAAAGCAATTTTTCTCTTGAAACTTTCGGCGTCCTCGTGCCAGATAACATAGTCCTTCCCCGCGCTCCGGTACCTTGAATTACGAAATGCAATCAAGCGTGGTATTGCGCATAAGTCCATGCCCACCGCGAATACCCTCGCGACCCCGCGAGGGTTGAGTTTCTTCCAAACAAAAAGTGGTACGCGAGAAAACAAAGACAGTTAGACCAATTGATACGCGAGAAGCGAATAAATGTAATTCGCGAAATATCCGTTCACAGAGCGGGGCATACTGGTCACGAGTCCATAGA